>CAYMXF010000500.1:0-2335 GCA_964393935.1 uncultured Planctomycetaceae bacterium | reverse complement strand
TGCACCGACTCTATTTGTTGCCGGACGTTCGAGGCCGAGGGCTGGGTCGGCGCCTGCTGGATATCACGATGGATTACGCCCGCGCGAAGGGTTGCAAGCGCATGGCGGCGTGGAGCGACGTTGTTCTCAAAGATGCCCACGCGCTCTATCTCAAAAACGGCTTCGTCCAGGAGGGCCGGCGTATCTGTAACGACCCGGACAAGAGCCGCGAGTACGGTTTTGGGAAGGAGCCGCTCTGATGGCCAAGGGCCGGCAAGGTGGACGGCGACCGTTCGACCCTAAGAAGGTCAAAACGCCCTCGACTACATCGAGCCTCTTCAAGTCACAGGGACCGGCCCAGCCGAGCATGTTGACCGTCACGGCGCTGAACCGTTTGGTTCGTGCGGCGATTCACAAAGAGATGTCCGGCACGCTGCACGTCGTCGGCGAGCTTTCCAATCTCTCCCGGCCCTCCGGCGGTCACGTCTACTTCACCATGAAGGACGACGAGAGCGAGGTGCGCTGCGTCATGTGGCAATCGGCGGCTTCGACGCTCAAATTTGAGCCGCTCGACGGGATGGCTGTCATCGCCACCGGCACGATCGACGTTTATGAACCGCGTGGACAGGTTCAATTCTATGTTCGCAAATTGGAGCCGTGCGGTGTCGGCTCGCTGGAACTGGCCTTCCGCCAGCTTCGCGATCGCCTTCAAAAAGAGGGGCTCTTCGATCCAACGCGCAAGCGCAAGCTCCCGCGATTCCCGGCGCGAATCGCCATCGTCACCAGCCCGACCGGCGCGGCGCTCCACGACATCCTTCAAACCCTTCAACGACGATTCCCCTGCGTAATGATCTATTTCTTTCCGGTGAAGGTACAGGGCGACGGCGCGGCGACCGAGATTTCCGATGCGATTCACCGACTAAACGCCGCCGACACCTCGCTCGGCGGGATCGACGTGATGATCGTCGGTCGCGGCGGAGGGTCGCTCGAAGATTTGTGGGCCTTCAACGAGGAAGCGGTCGCGCGAGCGATCTTCACGAGTGAAATCCCGGTTGTCAGCGCCGTGGGTCACGAGCTGGACATCACCATCGCCGATTTCGTCGCCGACGTCCGCGCGGCGACGCCGACCGCCGCGGCCGAACTCGTGGTGCCGCAGCTATCCGACGTGCTCATGGAACTAGACGGTCGGCGGCATCGCCTCCTCCGCGCTTCGCTGCGGGCAATCGAATCTGCAAAGAATCGAATAACCCTGGTGCAACGCTACGAGTGGTTCCGCGACCCTTTGGGGCGAATCCGAGAACGCCAGCAGGCCATCGACGAAGTCGGCAGCCGCTTGCGCCTTGTCGCGTCAAGGCTGACCGCTTCCCACCGCAAACTTCTCCACGAACGCGAGGTGCGTCTGACCGTCGTTTCACCCCAACGAAGGGTCGAACGCCAGGCGTTGCAGTTGGATCAGCTCGCCGCGCGCCTACGACGCGACCTGCGACGAGGCTTGGATCACCGCGCGCAGGCCCTCGCGATCCTGAATGATCGCCTTCAGGCCAACAGTCACGAGACGGTACTTAAGCGCGGCTTTACCATCACTCGCAAGAAAAAGTCTGGTAAGATTGTCTCGCGGCCCGAAGAGGTTCGCACTGGAGAAGACATCCTGACCCAAACGGCGTCCGGCGACATCGCCAGCCGGGTCATGGATCAGCGGCAAGGCGAGTTCTTTTGAAACTAATTGATATACTCCTGGAAGGACCGAATCGTAAAACGAGAGACCAGATGAAGACAAAAAAAACGAATCCTGAAATTATCCTTAGAAACGGCAAGCCGTCGGCGGTCATACTCGACATCGATCACTATGAGGAATTGCTGGAGAGGCTTGAAGACATCGGAGACTTGACCGCCCTACGGCGGATGCGAAAAAAGCCGCTCAAATTCAAGAAGTGGCAAGACTTTCTACGGGAGTCCGGCTCCCGTGTATGAAATCCTCCTCGAAAATCGAGCCGAAAAGGATTTGAAAAGGCTCCCTCGTGACGTTTATCGGCGGGTTATCCGCGTCATTGACGAGCTTGCAAGAGTGCCTCGTCCGACCGGAAGCCGCAAACTCGTGGGATTCGACAACGACTGGCGCGTGCGCGTAGGTGATTATAGAGTGATCTACGAGATCGTTGATTCTCAGCAAGTGGTTCGAATCATGTTCGTTCGGCACCGCAAGGATGCTTACCGGTAAGCTTCCTTTCAAAGAGTTGGTTCTAAATGAGCAAAGAAAAACTCACCTTCGAACAGGCCATGACCCGCCTCGAAAAGATCGTAGAGGCGATCGAGCAGGGTAAGATCGGCCTGGAAGACTCCATCAAGCAGTTCGAGG
>CAYMXF010000499.1:0-2339 GCA_964393935.1 uncultured Planctomycetaceae bacterium | reverse complement strand
ATAGCGTAGCGAACGCCGTGCGGTCGCCGTCGGCCGTGGCGGCCAGCAGAGCTTCGAGCGGTGCGGGTGGGCTTGCGTCCATACGGCTCATTTACAGTTCAATTATATACGGCGCGCCAGCCCGGCGGGATGCTTCACGAATAATTCGGCATTTTGTACGATTTCATCGTTGCTATCTCTGGCTGCGAATGATATCTCTGCTTCTCGTGAAGAAGTTGAAACGGCGCGAGGAGAGCGACAACGATGCCGATCGAACACGGGCGCACAACGGACGATACGGGCTTCGAACGGGCGTGGGCGACGGACGAAGGGGTCTTCATCGGGCCTGGAATTCCGTTGGTCCGGCAGCAGCAAACGATGGCCGGCCGGCCTTACGCGCCGCGGCCGCGGAGCGATCTCGAGGCGCATCTCGCCAAGGCGTGGGGGCGCGAGATCGCGCTCAGCCGCGATGATTACGAGGCGTTGATCGGCGCCGGCATCGCGCTCGACCGTGGCGACACGGGCCTGGCGCGGCAGCTCGCGCGGTCGGTACGCCTGCCGTCCCTGCCGCCCCTCGCCAAATACCGGCCCGATCAGGCGCGCGAGGGGAATGGCCGCTTCGCCGACGAGGGGCGAGGGAACGCGCCACGGACGCTCGCCGAGCGAACCCGTGCCGGCCGTAAAGCACCCAAGCGGTCGCACCCGTCGCGGCAGGAGAACGAACGCCGGCGCGCCCAGCGGATCGCCGAGAACAACGGCCGCGACCGCAGCGACGCGGGCGTGCCCGTTGCGGTGCCGGCCTACAAGAAGGACATCGTGCCGCAGCAAGATTACGACGCATTCCGCGATGCGCTGGAGGGGCGCGACGACCTGTCGCCGACGCGGCGCAACGCCTACGCCGAAACCTTCGCGGCCGAGGGCGGGTTCAAGGAGGATACCGTCAGCCACGCCTCGAGCGGTATTACGCCCGGCACGCTTCGCGATCTGCAGGCCGAGGCGCAGCGGCGGGGAGACAGCCCAAGCTTCGCCGGGGTGAGCGATCCGAGCCAACTCACGACCGAGCAGCGGGTCGCGGCGTATGACTATTATCTCGAAACCCGCGGCCTGGCGCAGGCCGGCGGCGCGCAGGCGCTCGACGAGATCCAAGACCCGCATACTGCCGCCGCGGTGGCCGACACCCTCTTCCAGCACGGCGCCAGTGGCGGCGGTGGCATTGTTCGCGGCGCTGTAACCGAAACGATCGCCTCGCTGCCGTCTGATGAACGCGCACGGCTGGATCTATCACCAATCGGTAACCGCGGGTCGGTCGATCGCGATACGCTCGAGGCCGTAAAGAGCCTGGGTGCGAACGGATATGGACAGATGCTGCGCGACAGGATCGCCGATCAACGTACACAACGGCTACCGACCGAAGCTCAACGTTTTGATCACTTTCGTTTTAGCGGTCGGTAACGTGACGTGTTGAAAAACATGACGGGCGTCACTCCAGCCGTTCCGTTGTCCATCGAATCACCATCCATTGATTAGCAATACGTCGGGTCCAAAAATGCATTGTGTAATGTCGATCCCAAACGCAGTCGGGTTCGTCGATAGCGCAGGGTATTTCAAATACAGTGACATAGATATCTCCGCGCCGGATAGCTCGAGAATCACTTGGCCGACCCTCGAATATCGAACCTGGCGGAATTAGACCCCGCACAGCGCCGGCAATTCGATACCGCGACAAATGATGAGGTCGTGGCTGCATCCGCGCAAGTCGTTCAGCGAGTTCAGCGGTTGCAATCACCTGCCGGCAAAAATTACCAGCACGAATGAAACATGCAAGAATGGTCTCCACTGCGCAAACCGGAGTCTTTGGGTCGCCCACACACCTCGCAGTCGTGTGTGCGTCGTCGTAGGCGATCGCACGCCATGCGGACGCGCTGCCGGTGCGCCCGGTGGGCGGTGGCGCGCGCTCGTCACCACCGGCGTGGGCCAAGCCGGGCGCTCCGGCAAGCGAAGCGATCAATGTCGCGATCGCCGCTAGCAAAGAAAGATGGCTGCGCATGACAACGATAGATTGTAACGCAAGTGACGCCGGTACGGAATGTTCGAATTGGATGACGGTCGATCGCCGATATGACGCTGAAGGCCGACGTTCTGCCGGAATCGGGTGCGGTCTAGCCGGCGCTCAGCCTTGCGCCATCCAGTCTTCGATCAGGCGGCGGGCGATCGAATCGGCGCGTGGCAGGCGGAAGGTGTCGGGGTCGTGCGTACGGCGGAGGAAGTCGCGCGCGAACCAGCCGCCGTCCTCGAGCTCATCGGAATCGATCCGGTAGTCAAGCGAAGCGGCAGTGGCGACGAAGCCCAACATGATCGAG
>CAYMXF010000498.1:0-2384 GCA_964393935.1 uncultured Planctomycetaceae bacterium | reverse complement strand
CACGACCGAGGGGTTCGCGATGATGATCGGGGCGATGTCGAAGAACGAGGATTGGCTGACGAAGTGCCGCAAGCTGCCGCCGGACCAGGCGGCGGCCATCGTCGAAGCGGCGCGGCGCGAGCTTCGCGCGGAGAAGTTGATCTTCAGCCGTTGGGCGCAGGTGATGGTCCGCTTCGAGCGCGGGATGTACGACAAGCCGGACCAGGACCTCGGCAAGCTCTGGTGGGACCTGAAGAAGAAGTATCAGCTTCTGAATCCGCCGGAGACGACGAGCCGGCCGGACTACGCCGCGAAGATTCACATCGTGACCGCCCCGGTCTATTACCACAGCTACATGATGGGCGATTTGTTCGCGTGTCAGGTGCAGAGCCACATCGCGGCGAAGGTGCTGGGCGTGAGCGATCCGTCGAAGACGAGTTTTTACGGCCGCAAGGAGGCGGGGGATTATCTGCGCAAGCAAATCTTCGGTCCCGGCAATCTTTATTCGTGGAACGAATTGACTAAGCGCGCGACCGGCGAGCCGTTGACGGCGAAGTATTTCGCGCAGCAGTATGTGAATCGGTAGACGATTGAGGATTGGGGATTTCGGATTGCGGATTGTGCAACGCAGCCTTCGCTGCTTCGATAATACGAGGTTGCCGCACGGGTAGCAGTCCCTTATGATTCTTTAGGAACGCGCGTATTGAGAGGACTGAGGACCGATGCCGGTCGTTCTTCGTTTTGAAGGCTACCGCTTTCTCTTTTTCTCAAACGAAGGTGAGCCGCGGGAGCCGATCCACATTCACGTGCGAAAGGGCGAAAAGGTTGCCAAGTTCTGGCTCGATCCGGAACCGTCTCTTGCGGAGGCATACGGCATGACCTCCCGCGAGCTTCGCAAGCTGACGCGGGTCGTTGCGGCCCACGAATCTCTCATTCGGAGGAGATGGCATGAACATTTCGGCGACTAAGGCGGCCGCGGCGCGAGTCTGGTTCGACGATGCCAATTTGTGGCTGGAACTGACCGACGGCCGAAGATTGGCTGTGCCGCTGGCCTATTTTCCGCGGTTACAGCGCGCCACGACGCGGCAGCGGGCGAAGTTCGAGATGAGCGGCGGCGGAACGGGCCTGCACTGGGACGCGCTGGACGAGGACATCAGCGTGGCCGGCCTGTTGGCGGGCCGCGGCGATCAGACGCGAACGTCCGGCAACGGTCGGCGGGGAGTTTCCCCCACACCCATGGCTCGTGGGAGCCGACCATCGCGGCGCAATCGGCGCCGCTCGGGTGTGGGCAGGGGAGTCTCTACTCGGTGAACGAATTGACGAAGCGCGTCCGGAGAGCCGTTGACGGCGAAGTATTTTGCGCAGCAGGATGTGAATCGGTAACAAAGGGTTTTTTCTTTGCGGACCAACATTTCATTGCCGGTCATAGCGATTTTATGCGCGTTGTGGCTGATCCAGACTGGATGCGGTCGCCCCTCTCCCGAGGCGTTGCGCGATATGGAGCCGATGCAACTTCTAAGTGAAGTCGGCCGGACGATCTGTGACGCGCGCACGGTTGAGATTCGCGAAAAGGTTGAAGTGACGCCCCAAAGAGAGGGCGCATTCGAAGGCGGCTACTTCAGGGTTCTCTTTGGGCCGAACGGTGAATACCGTCTTGAGACGGACCGCAAGGTCATCGTGCATGACGGTAGACATACGGCTTTTTGGGTGCCTGCGGAAAAACCAGATGGCCCGAAATTCGATTTGCCTGCTGTAGATACGCGGCTGTCTCAACCGAGGAGCGGCCCGCATTGGCGCTACCCAAGGCGATCTCGTCATGGCGGCGGGCATGGGGCAAGCATGTGACAGCTTCACGCCTTATATGCGACTTTTGGGTGCCGGGTGGCTAAAGCAAATGTCGCTCGTTGGGCCGGTCTTGGATACTGCTATTCAGGACTGTGGTGGCCATCCGTGTAAGAAGATCACAACGGAATTCAATTATGGAGGTAGGGTCACGTTTTGGATTGACCTTTCACGGGGATTGCCCCATAAATTCATTGTGCAAGAACGGGAAGGGCCTGAAACCGTTGTGACCTTCGAGAATATCGAGATTAATCACCGCTTGAATCGAGAAGAGTTTAACATACCGAAAGAAGTCTTCGCGAACGCAAGGGCATTTCAGGTGCCGCCGGATTAGCTGGCGGACCTTTCATGCGTATGCACTCGTCCCTCCTGATTCGCTAGATATCATTTCCCCAAAATCTCGTCCACTAGCGCGTTGGCGTCGTAGATTTTTCGCAGGGCTTCGACGATCGCCTGGCTGTGGACGCAGACGGCGCGGCCGAGGTCGTCGCTGAATTGAAAGTCCCAGACGAGGCCCTCGATGTTGCCGTCGAAGACGATGCCGACCATCTCCGCCTTGCTGT
>CAYMXF010000497.1:0-2392 GCA_964393935.1 uncultured Planctomycetaceae bacterium | reverse complement strand
CGATGGCGAGAAAAGGCGCTACCTTCGGGATGGACTGGAACTTTTCCTTCCAGCTGTAGCGGAAATTCGCCGCATGCGCGTGGAATCCACGCTTCCAGATGATGAACACCGTCCACAGTATGAACAATCCTGTGAGCATCAAGCCGGGAACCACGCCGGCGAGGAACAGGCGCCCGATCGAGGTCTCGGTCGCGATGCCGTAGAGGATGAAGGTAATCGACGGCGGGATCAGGATGCCGAGCGTACCGCCGGCGCAGATCGAGCCGGTCGCCACGTCGTCGGGGTAGCCGCGCTTGCGCATCTCGGGAATGCCCATCTTGCCGATGGCGGCACAACACGCCGGTGATGAGCCGGTGAGCGCGGCGAACAGCGCGCAAGCACCGAGGTTGGAAATCACCAGTCCCCCGGGCACCCGGTAGAGCCACCGGTCGAGCGCCTCATAGAGATCCTTGCCCGCGGGCGAGGAGCCGATCGCCGCGCCCATCATCACGAACATCGGAATCGCCACCAGCGTGAAGTCGCTCAGCCCCGCATAAAACGTTTCGGCCACTACGTGCAGCGAGTCGATCCCATGGAAGATGATGAGAAAGACAATTGAGATCGCCCCGAGGCCGAAGGCGACCGGCGCGCCCGACAAAAGCATGACCAGCGTGATGACGAGGACGATCGCACCCTGGGTGGTCGGGCTCATGAGCGGCGTCCTGCTTGAATGCCGAACGGCGGCTCGCGGCCGGTGACCAGATTGATCAGGTCGGCGACGTACTGCAGCGTCAAGATGCCGAAGCCGATCGGCATCGAGCTGTAGGGAATCCACAGGCGCGCCCGCCACATGGTGTCGGATACCCACCTGTTGGTCCAAGCCTCGTGCCAGAACATGAAGGTGAGCACCGTCATGATGACGCAGAACGCGAGCGACACCACGATGGAGGCGAGCGCCAGCCAATAGCGCGGGCGCGGGCCGAGATAGTGGGGGAGGACATCGACGTTCACGTGCCCGCGCGTCATCAGCACGTAGGGGCTGCCGATGAACGTCGCCGCCACCAGGCTGTAAGTGACGAAATCAGTCTGCCAGATCGTGTGCTGATTGAGGAAATAACGCACGAACACCATGTGACAGACGACCAGCACGCCCGCGCCGATTAGCGCCGCGGCGATGATTCCGCAAAACTGCGATAGGGATCTGACAGTGCGGACGAATTGGTCCATGGGGTGCCGCCCTGCGCTATCCTGAAAGAGAGTTAAGATGGCGGGAAAGCCCCGCCCTCCGCAGACCGAGGGCCGGCGCTAGTGAACGCTCAGCGCCTCGTCGATCAGCTTTTTGCCGTCTGGAACTTCCTTGGCGAACTCCACGTAGGAGCTTTCACGCGCCACCTTGAGCCAGGCGTCGTATTCGTCGGAGCTCATGGTCACGACCTCGACATTGTTCTTCTTGAACGTATTGACCATTTCCTCGTCGAGGCCTGGAGCGGCCTTTGCAAAGAAGTCCTGCGCTTTCTTGCCGGCCATGATCAGTACATCCTTCTGCTTCTGGGTGAGCTTCTCGAAATTCTTCTTGGACATCAGCACCGGCTCGTACATGAACCACAGCGCGTTGTCGCCGGGCGCAGTAATGCACTTCACCTGCTCGTAGATGCGGAACGAGACGAAGCTGCCCGTGCTGGTGTCGGTCGCCTCGATGACGCCGGTCTGCAGCGCGTTATAGACTTCGTTGCTAGGGATGTTGACGACCGAGGCACCGGCCTGCTGCCACATGGCGGCGAAAGTCGGTCCAGCCGAACGGATCTTCAGGCCTTTGATGTCCTCCGGCTTGCGGATGCAGCCCTTCTTGGAGGCAACCGCGCCGGCAAGCCACGCATCGGCGAGCACAATCACGCCCGCCTTCTCGATCTTCGCCTTGATGTCTTTCATGAAAGACGAGTCATTGAGCCGCGCAGCACGAGCGTGGCTGCGGACGAGACCTGGCATGAGCGTAGCGCTGAAGTCGCGCACCTTGCCGCTCGCGTAATCGAGCGGGAACGAGGAAATGTCAAGCTGGCCGTTCACCAACGCGTTCCATTGCTCTTGCGCCTTGAACAGCGACGCGCCGGGATAGACCTGAATGTCGAGGTCGACATTCGCCTCCTTGGCTTCGCGCGCGATCATCTGCACCATCTCGTCGCGTGCGTCGCCCTTGCCGCCTGGAAACTGGTGCGAAGCACGCAACACGGTCGGTCCCGCAATGGCGGAACTGGCCAGCACCGCGGCCGCCAGCGTGGCCAATATGCTAATTCGCTTGAACTTCATCATTTTTTCCTCCTCCAGGATTGTCGATCAAAAGCATTTCTCGCCCGCTCGGTTCGCCGACGTGACGCCCTCGACAGAAGCAGCGCTCGAGTATTCTATTCTGCCTCGG
>CAYMXF010000496.1:0-2407 GCA_964393935.1 uncultured Planctomycetaceae bacterium | reverse complement strand
TCATCGGGCTCGCCGGCGGCGTACTCGGAGCCGCGAGCTTCGAAGTCCGAATACGCCGTGGATTTGAGGGGCAGCGGCGCGGGGATTTCCTCGACCTGAAAACCGGCCTCCAGCGCCGGATAGGAACCGTCGAGCGGCGACCGGAATGCGCAGACGACGTACCGGTAACGATCTCCGTGGGCGAGTGTGCCGCGCTCGACAAGCTGTGTCGCCACGCGTTGGACGGCGGGCTTGAAGTAGTCCGTGGGAAAATCGGCGACGGTCTCGCCGGCGTTGGTGGAAACGCGGCCCTGGACACTCTTGATGTAGGGCTCGCCGACCGTGTCGTGCCAGTGCGGCTGGATTACGACGCGATCCGTCGGCGGAAGGGTTGTGCAACCGGCGGACGCTTTGCGCAGTGCTTCCAGGCAAAGCCGCTCGCGGGCCGGGGTCCAGTCCACCTCGATCGGCGACTGGCCGAGCGATCGATTCTCCGAATCGAAGAGCGTCGCGGCGTAACGATAGCCGTTGATGGCGGACATGGACCCGACCCTCACGAGTTTCCTGGCTTCTCTCTACCGGTGGACGCCGGCGCCGGCGTCGATGTTCGGCTGTAAGCTGATTCGGTCGTCGGTTAGTAGCGCCTCCCCGACGACTTCGGAGGGGTGGAGGTACCGTCCTTCGCGCTCGAGGCGGGCGCGGAAGATTACGGGCCGACCCTGGCTGTCGGCCTCGGGGAGTTCCATCCGCGGCAGGATGCCGCTGAGGAATTCACCGACGGTGCGGCTGCGGGGGAAGCGTGACACTCGCGTCACTTTCTGTCCTGACACGTCGCTGACGGTCAGGTCGAGCTCGTCTGCAATTGCTGCGACCATGAGGGGTCTCCTTTCTTTTTTGAGAGATGTACGGACTCCAATGGCGTACCAAACCCTTGGCACGCCAAATACCGATGGGCAAGATCTTCGTTTTGAAATAGCCGCGCCTCCGCGGACGATTGCGCGTGCGCAATGGAGAGTGCGGCCCGTGTGGCGATCAATTCCGCAACGCTCGGCGTTCGCGGGAATTCGACTTCAAGGCTGACGATGGTCCGGTCTTTCTTCGGTCGCGCCGCCGCGCGGACCATGCGCACCGATGCCGTCGCCAACAGCAACAACAAAGCGACGGCACGACGCTGACCGTGCGTCCCGTCGGCGCGCGCCGGCAGGTCCGTAGAGATGCGCAAACCCGTCTCGGCGGTCGGTTCCAGCCCGATGTGGACGGATTCTTCCATTGCGGACGCCGTCGTCAGTTGACCGTTGACGTCGCGGTGGACGGGAAGATCGGCCTCGCGGCACAACGATTCGATGTCGGCGCTAGCGGCAATCAGCGAGCCGGCCGCCGCGGGCTCAAGGGTCGGACCTCCATCACATGCGCGATCGACATAAATCCGAAACGCCGAATCCAAGTCGGTACATATCCGGCGGATGCGATCTTCGTAGGGGGTCTGCCCGTCGATCATGATTTCTGAACGAAGACGCAGCGACCGGTCGTGCGGCGCGATCGCAAACTTGGAAAGGCCCGGCAGCGCGGCATTCCATTGAAGGAGGTTGAACAACGTTCCGGGCCACGGGGACCGGCCGTCGCCGGCGGCTCCGAGGTTGACATCGAGCGTGAACCAATCGTCGTCGATGACACCCGCGCCGCGATGTCCGTCCGATGTGGCGAACTGCCACCGCGTGCGCGCGGTCCGCATCACGGTCGGCAACACGTCCGACAACGCATCGTGGACTCGGTCGGGCGCGTGAGTATCAAGCCTGGCGATCATGCCTTGGCCTCCGTCGTTACCGGTTCATGCGTCGCTAGTGCGGATGCCGTTTGGAGGAGCGGTCGCTTGAGTGGGCGCGTATCGATGGGGAACAACCGCTGGGCGTCCGTCGTGCGCGCCCAGGCGGCGGCGTCCTCGTTGAGGTAGTCGCCCGGCGAAACCTTGTGGTACGTGATGATCTCGAAAATCTGGTAGAGAATGTCCACCAGGGACATGCCGGGAGAAAGAAAGCCGATGCAGAGATACGGCGGGCGGATGTTGGGATGCCAGATCTCCAGCGGGGCCAGCCAAGCGAGAATCTCGAAGGTGTTCGCTCGCTGGAGGTAGTCGGAGGGGATGCGGATGCCGACGA
This sequence comes from uncultured Planctomycetaceae bacterium, assembly GCA_964393935.1. Lineage (GTDB taxonomy): Bacteria > Planctomycetota > Phycisphaerae > UBA1845 > UTPLA1 > DATEMU01. Next base: position 272 of record CAYMXF010000496.1, on the reverse strand, counting down.
CGAACTCCTCGGCTGGCGAGATTTGACCGTCGCCGTCGCGGACGAGTCCCTTGCAGGTATAGCGGGCCACGAGGGCGCGCTGGCTCCGGTCCGGAAGAATCGCTAAATCCAGAAGATCACTCTGATCGGCGATGCTCATCGCCACGGCGAGTTCGCGTTCGTGCCAGGAGTCGAGGATCGAATTACGCACCTTTCACCCCTATTCGATAATGCAGGTCCTTCGCCGGTCGGGCGATCGTCACGACGTCGCCGGTTCGCAGGCCCACGCTCGC
>CAYMXF010000495.1:0-2411 GCA_964393935.1 uncultured Planctomycetaceae bacterium | reverse complement strand
ATGTCGGTGAGCGGGTCTTCCCCCACGAGCTTTGCAGAAATCTCCTGCTTGTCCGCGAGCGTACACTTGAATTTCTTACCGTTATGCGTCACGTGTTGATTCGTGACGACGTAGCCGTCCTTCGAGATGATGGTGCCGCTGCCGACGGCGCTGCCCTTGTGCTCCTTGCCGTCCCAGTAATCCACCGTCACTACGTGAATGTTGACCAGCGCGGGAAACACGCGGTCCCTGGCGGACTCGATCATTCGCCGCATGCCTTCACGCATCCGGACGGCATCGCTATCCTCTCCAGGTTTTCTGTCGCCCGATGAATCCGCCAAAGCGACCGACCCGCTCGCCGTCAGAAGCAGGACGGAGAGACATCCGCGGCACGATCTTCGTCCGATCTCGCGCAATCCACGTATCGTTGGGTGCATGAACGTTCCCTCACGGCTTCATGGCTTGGTCGAGATCCAGCCCGGCAAGCGTCTTACCGGATTCGCATCGTCAGTGTCGCCGAATCCCGCGCTCCCGGCAAGCGGGCGTTCCCTTTCTGATACGAGGCGGTCATACACTTGTTCCGGAGGTCTCGTCGGCAGCAGGGGCCACACGGTCGTTACAGACCTAATCGACCACGATCTTTGTCTGCTCCGGCGGGATCACGATGGCGTTTCCGATCGCCACGTCCTCGCCTTTGTGATTGAGGCAAGCCACGAACAACCGAATCCGCTTGGGATTGATGATCTCCATCACCGTCGCCGTCGCGGTCACGGTGTCCCCGAAGAAGATTGGCTTCAAAAAGCGGATGTGCAACTCGACGAAGATCGTGCCGACACCGGGGATGTCGCCGCCAAGCACGGTCGAGATGACCCCCGCCATGAGAATCCCGTGCGCGACCCGGTGGCCGAAGCGGCTTCGCTTGGCGTATTCCTCGTCGATATGCAGTGGATTGAAGTCGCCCGAGGCGTCCGCAAATTCAAAAACATCATGTTCGGAAATCGTCTTTGAGAACGTGCCTTGATCGCCAACCTGAAGCGTCTCCCGCGTGCGATAGGTCATGGGCTGCATGATCCAAACTCCGTTCGCGCCGCGCCTCCCTCGAGATCATAGGCGCGCCCGGAATGAGCGCGCTACCACGCGGATGAATCGCTACGATACCTGACGCCGGGGCGATTGACGATCGTGGAGTCTGCATCGATGTCTTGGTGGAAACGGCTATGGGGTCGGCGGCCGGTGGCAGAGCCCATGCCGCCCGAAGAATGGCAACGCATTCTCGCACGCCGGGTCCCCTTTTTCCCACGGCTCCCTCCCGCTGACCGGTTTGTCATAACAACCCTGATCCAGACCTTTCTCGTGGAAAAGGAGTTCTGGGGTTCACAGGGGTTAAAAGTGACGAGCGAAATGAAGGTCGTCGTCGCCGCTTATGCATGTCTGCTCGTGTTGAAACGCCCCGATCTCGGCCTGCATCCTCGCACTCGAGAGGTCATCCTCTACCCCAGCAACTTCGGCGACATCATCGAAGCGATCGGTCCGGACGGTCGTCGGTATAAGATCGATCTCACCAAGATCGGCGAGACGTGGCGGAAAGGGCCGGTGCTCTTGGCCTGGGACAGCGTGGGCGGACCCTTCGCCGCCCAGGATGATGGGCACAACACCGTGCTCCACGAGTTCGCCCATGCCTTGGATTTCCTGGATGGAGAAGCGGATGGTGTCCCGCCGCTCCCATCACCGGAGGCGCACGCGCAGTGGAAGAGCGTGATGGGTGAAGAATACAAGGCCCTGGTCATCGCGGATCGAAGGGGCCGACGAACCTTCCTCGACCCTTACGGTGCGGTAAATCCCGCCGAGTTCTTCGCCGTCGTCACCGAACACTTCTTCGAGCAGCCGCGGCGGTTCAGAAAAAACCACCGTGCCCTTTACGCCCTGCTCAACTCGTTCTATCGCCAGGACCCCGCTTCGTGGAGGCGATGACGCCGCGAAACACAGGCGCGTCGGACGAACGAGGGATTCAATGGGCGTCGGTGAAGACCCAAGACGAAAATCGCAAAAAACTGCCCTTACCAACAATCAGACGCGCGCAAAAAAGGGACCCGCAGGTGATGCGGATCCCTGGTCCCTACCTCTCGGGCCGGAGAGTAGAGAAAGGAGGCTCTCTAGTGGGACCGGAAGAAATCATATAGGTAGAATCCCTAAGGTCAAGACCCTAGTGGCGAATTTTTTGATGCCATTTTTATCTGCGACTTCGTTGGTCCGAGAAGCGAGATTTCGACCTGTGAGCTATCCCACACCCCATCTGAACCCTTCGAAGTGACAAGACTTTCGCAAACGGAGGACCAGCCAGATTTCAGACCACAAAAAGTAGTTCCGGCACAAACTCACAGAGGCGATGATGATGCGAGACAAAAAATCGTGACCCACGTCGTGAGGGCTAG
>CAYMXF010000494.1:0-2412 GCA_964393935.1 uncultured Planctomycetaceae bacterium | reverse complement strand
GGCAGCTCGGCGTGAAGGCCAACTGCGAGGTCCTCGATCACTTGAAGATGTGTCCAGCGTGCAGCCGGCTGGTGGACGAGCATCAGGGGCTTCGGGCGGCCGTCGGGAGAACTCTCGTCGCCGTGAAGACGCCGGACGACCTGCGCATCCGCGTCGTACGGCGCCTGCCGGGGACGCCGACCGCGCCCGGCCCTACAGCCGCACGACGATTTCGATGGGTACGGACGGCCGCGGTCGTGGCGGCGGGTATCGCATTGGCGGCGACGGCGACGTGGTGGACGATTTCGTTACGGACCCACGGATCGCCGCAACAGGCGGCCGGACCAGTGCGCGTCGAGGGCGGGCCGACGGCGGCGACCATGATCGCGGAGGTGCATCGGATGTGCCTGGGCGATCCGGCCAAGCACCAATCTCCAACCTTGCCTCGTGACCGATCGCAGGTCGCTACGGCGATCAATCAGCACTTCGACGGCCGAATCGCGGCCGTGGCCCCTAATTTGTCGAGTTTCGGCTTCGAGTTTGAGTCGGCCAACTTCTGCGGGATCGACGCCCGGCTGAGCCGCGAGGGCGGCCACCTGATCTATGCCTCGGCGGATCGGCAGACGCGCGTCTCGCTGTTTTGCGTGCCGCGGATGGACCGGCTGGACCAATGCAAGGAATTCGCCGCGCCGAGTCCGGACGGGTATTTGCAGTATGAAGTAGAGCAGGAAGGCGGCAAGAAGCTGTCGATCCTGGCATGGCACCGCAATTCGACGAGTTACGCCTTCTGCGGCAATCTCAACATGGAGCAACTGCGGGAGATGTTCTCGGGCATCCGCCTGGCGATGCCGAACCTGGAAGAGCAAATCCGGTTCGCCACTCGTTATCCGACGCGGTGATTGAAATGCGGATTTCGGAATTCGGAATGCGGAATTAGGGGCAATCAAGCGGCTTCTCGTGATTTTTGGGCGGCGGTTTTTATCGTGAGCGTGACTTTCTTGCCGTCGCGAAGGACGACCACTTTGACGTTGTCGCCGGGCTTGTATTTTCGCAAGGCGTCCATGTAACCGTAGACATCCTTCACGCGAACGTCGCCGACGGTCCAAAGGCGATCACCATCCTTCATGCCGGCTTTCGCGGCGGGGCCGCCGTCAACCACTCCTGAGATTTCGTAACCATCGTCGGTTGGCTCACCGTAGCTCGGCATGATGCCGAGGCGCACGCCGGGCATGGAGGTGCGGCCGGAATCGTCATCGGCGTCACCATGGGGATTCTCTTTTGGCCTTTTTTGTTCGTCCTTCCGGCTTTTTACACGTTTGCCCTGACGATTTTGCGCCGGGGATTCGCTCTCGGATGATGGTTCGGCTTGGGCGACCGGTTCATTTCGCTTTTGGTCGATTCGAAGAATCAACTGAAACCGGTTTCCAGACTGTAAGGTTGAGATCAACGAGCATCGCCCGCCAGAAGGATGTTCCTCGAGAATACCGGTGACGTCGTCCATCGCCTGGTTAAGAGACGCACGATTGAGGCCATCCATCACTATTTCCAGGAGACCGGCATCGTCTTTGATTTGAATCTTGACTTCATTGCCGGGTTCATCGTTTTCTCCTTGGAGCCGTCTGGCGAAGGCGACGAGGGCCGTCGTTGTTTGAACGTCGCGTGCCGCTCGCTCACTTTGACCACGTCGGCCGAACGATACGTCGAGGACTATCAGCTTTTCGTCGCGTCGGACGGTAAGTTTAGTTCGATCGCCTCGATGAAGACCGGCCAGAGATGACTTCAGGTCTGCGAAGGATTGGATTTTCTTGTCGCCGAGCTTGACGATCCAATCGCCTTCGCGGACGCCGGCGCGTGCGGCGGGGCTTTTCTTCGCAACTTCGGCGACTTGAACGCCGAGCAACGAATTGTCCAGAACCGGCCGGATGCCGAGGCGCACGCGATCGGACTTTGGGCCGGCGGCATCGTCGTCTGGCTCGTCCTGGAAGGCGATTTTTTCGCTGCGGGTATCTTTTGCGAACTTCGGAGGCTGAGGTTTGGCGTCGATCTCGTCGATGCAATCCGCCGCGAACTTGGCGATGCGCGTGGCCCCTTCGATGTTCAAGAGCGGCGTATCGTCCTCCGGCTGGTGGTACTGCTTGTGCAGGCCGGTGAAGAAAAACAGGACGGGGATGTTCTTGTTGTAAAAGTTGGTGTGGTCGGAGGGGCCGGTCCCGCCGCCGCCGTCCTTGATCTTGAGGCTGTAGGGCTCGGCCAGGCGCTCGATCATGTCGTTGAAGCCGCCCGTGCGCATGCCGCCGATCTCGAGCTTGTTGTCCTTCAGACGGCCGACCATGTCGAAGTTAAACATCGTCACGCATTTTTTCAGATCGATCGTCGGATGATTCGCGAAGTGGTGCGAACCCAGCAGGCCGCGCTCCTCGCCGGTGAAGAGGA
>CAYMXF010000493.1:0-2437 GCA_964393935.1 uncultured Planctomycetaceae bacterium | reverse complement strand
CTCCGGCGGATGCCTATACTGAGTCGGAGGCCCGTCAGGCGATTCAACATGCTCAAGACATCATCCAGTTCTGTCAGACACGATGCGGTGCCTAAGGAGCGAGTCTTGGCGGCGGCGCAGCAGTGGTTCGCCGCGTTGCGTCAAACCCGCCCGGAGGTCGTTCGAGCCGGCTTTTTCGGCTCCTACGCCAGGGGCGACTATGTTCCCGGCAGCGACTTCGATGTCCTGCTTGAAGTATCAGCGATCGCGGCCATGAAATGGCGGGACCGCCCGGACGAATACCGCCCGGACACATTCCCGGTCACCATGAATCTCTTCATCTACACGACCGACGAGATGGAGCATCTTCGTTCGGAGCGGAGCGCCTTTCTAATCACCATCGAACCGGAAATAAACTGGCTGTAACCGGTTAACGCCCCGCCGCCGGTTGCGTTGTGATCGCGCGGCTCGGCCGCGGACCCGCGAAGTCCCACGGTCCCCATTCGGTGATGACGATGTGCTCTTTGCCTTTAGGGAGGAGAGGAATGGATGCGTATTCTCCTTCCTTTGGCGGATCAGGCGGAACTAATCCTGAAGTATTTACAGCCAACCAAAGCCCAGCGTCCGATTCTGGCTCATGTCTCCTCTCCAATTCTGTTTCTATCGGATTCCAATTTCCCGACTTTTCGGGAGGCATGGTCAGGGCTTTGCGGAGCTCTAGCAAGCCCATAATTCGTACCCCAGGTGCTATGTAATTTGACTCTCCTGTCAGGGTTTCGGAGGATTCGTTTTCAATCGATCCGTCGTGAATGCTGTTTTCAATAAACTTACGAATCTCACCTGATTCTGAAAGCTGAATGGCTATTTCGCAGCGCATAATCAAGTTTCTTGCAACGATCGCGCGACGGGTACCAACCAGCCGAATGCCTCTGGTACAGTCAGTGAAGGCGTTGTTTTCAACAGTTTCGACAGCCGATTCATATCCCTTCTTTTTTACGTAGGCTGACTTGGCTAATTGCTCATCCCGATCCCACCAAAGATGCACACCTTGATGACATTGATGAAAAACGTTGCCGGCGATACGGTTCGACCCTCCATGTTCAATCGATACGCCATTCCGGCAAGCAACAAGTTCATTCAAGGTAATTAAAGTGCGTCGAGAATAGCCGGCCCAGACACCGTGTTCGCAGGACTCGAGCCGGTTATGCACAAAAACGTTCCGATCGCTAAACGTCGCCTCGATCCCGTTCGCCACGGCATGAGAAAAATCGTTCATGTAAACGAGGTTCCGGTTGCATCCCCCCTCCCCCGTCTTGTTCACCGTCTCGTTCCCGGCGTAGAGGAAAAACCCGTCGCCGCCGTGCGTCGCGTGGTTGTAGGCGAAGACGTTGTCGCTGCACTGTTCGTACACGAGAATGCCCGCCGAGTCCTGCCCGCGGGCGTAGACGCCGTGCGAGTAGCCGCGGACGCAGTAATCGAACCGATTGCCGATCACCTTGCAGCGGTTCGACCGCCACATCGCCAGCCCCCAGCCGGACATGAACGACATGTCGTTGCCCACGACCGTCGCGTCGTTACAGCGGACGAGGCAAACCCCGTTCTGCCCGTTCCGCGCCCGGCAGTTTTTCACCATCGCCCCGTCGCAGCGTAGAAGATAGATGCCAGCTCCGTAGCGAAGCCACTGGTTGTCGTCGTTCTCATGCCCGTAGAGCCAATCGGACTCGTCCTCCTTCTCCGGCGTGCTCTTAAGGTGCTGGCGGTAGTTGTTCGAGACGTCGCAGTTTTCGACGGTGAGCCCCGGCGCATCCTCGGCGTAGATAGCAACCTTGAAGCCGCGAATCTTCGTGTTCTTGATTGTGACATTTTTCGCACTCTTTATCACGATGCCGCGGCCGACGTATCGATCCGGTGCACCCTCGGACGCGCCGATCAACTCCGCATCATGCAAATTGACGACTAGATTGTCCGTCGTGACGACAAACGCCCCTGCGTCGCTGGGCGCCTCTACTCGGAATACTCCCGTATTCGGCCTCCAATCAGCCGTCACGGCCAAAGGTTGCGCGAGATGAACCTCAGGCCGATTGCATGAAAACAAAACGCACAGAAGTAAGGCGGGCCATGCCCACCACAAATTCGCAAACGCACGCAGCCCGCTGTGGTGGGCATGGCCCACCCTACATTCGCTATTCGCCATTCGCCATTCGCAATTCTTCAAGCGGCTGGACATGATGGCCGATCCTCCCTTCGCCGCGCAGGACGCGCGTCCGATCGCGTGGCGTCCGTCCGATTATACGCTACGATGCCGCCTTGAGGATCGTCCGGTGTCCCAACACAAATACGCCCTCGGCATCGTCGGCACCGGCCACATCGCCGCGGTCATCGTCGGCCGGTTGATCGAGAGCGGCTATCTCGCCGCCGACCGCATCATCGTTTCCCCGTCCCGGAAACTCGCGGCCCG
>CAYMXF010000492.1:0-2437 GCA_964393935.1 uncultured Planctomycetaceae bacterium | reverse complement strand
TACATCGCCTGCTTTGGAATGGCCACGCAGACCGGGATCGTCATGTTGGTCTATCTGCACGAGGCGATCAACTCGCGCGGAGGACTGACGAAGATCGGTTCGCTGGCGGAGGTTCGCCAGGCGGTGATCGAGGGAGCGGTGCATCGTCTGCGGCCGAAGCTCATGACCGAGGGCGTGGCGATCGTCGGTCTGATGCCGATGCTGTGGGCGACGGGCGTCGGGGCGGAAGTGATGCGGCCGATGGCAGCGCCGGTGCTCGGCGGGCTGCTCGTGGCGGATGAGGTGATCGATTTGCTCATCCCCGTCATCTTCAACTGGTATCAGTGCCGACGGTGGCGGCGACTGCACCCGGAGCTCGTCGAGGTCAATGCTGCGGGAGTCGAATCATGAAAGAGCAACCGCCCAGGTGGTTAGGCGACACCCGCGAACCTCTGTCGCAGCCGAATTTGTTTCGGATCGGCGATTTTCTGTTCCTGATAACGGTAGGGATAATCACGACGCTGACGATGCACTTCACGCATCAGCTCGGATGGAACTTCATAATCACGAGCGTCATCGGCATGTTGGCCGCGATGCTCGTTCAAATGCTAATGGCGCTTTGTGCGGCACCTCTGCTCGGTTCTATTGAAACCATGACGCCCTCGATGGTGATCGGAATGATCAGCCCCATGTCGGTGTGCACGCTCCACATGTTGGGGTGCGAATCGAAATGTGAAGTCGCCCTCCTCCTCGGGACGTTGTTCGGCGCGGTAATGTTCGCGTTCGTTGAGTATTACGGAGCGGTGGTGAAACGGTCCTTACAGAGGGACTTCCCAACTCGATGAGAATTGCCATGTCGAAGATTTGGGATCTCCGAGCGAGACTGTACGACGTCATGGAGGCGTCGAAACTCCGTCGCGGCCCGTCCAAGGCGGCGCTGTTTCGGGATATGAAGGATCGCGTTCTCTTCGTCGCCATCGGTACCGGAGTTGACATTCCGCATTTCCCGCCCGACCGCGAGATTGTCGCGGTCGATATCAGCGAGGCGATGCTCCGCCGTGCGGAAGCGCGACGCTCGAAATATGCGGGCGTCATCAAATTCGTCCGGGCGGACGCCATGAACCTGGCCTTTCCCGACGCTTCGTTCGACACGGTCGTAACCTCGTGTACCCTGTGCTCCGTGCCGGAACAGGTTCGCGTCCTGCTAGAGCTATTCCGTGTCCTTCGACCCGGCGGCCAAATCCTGATGTTCGAACACGTTCGCAGCCGTAACCTGATCCTGGGTCTCGCGCTCGACCTGATGACCCTGTGGACGCGCCTTGCGGGCACGGAGATGAATCGCGACACGGTCGCCAATGTCCAGAAGGCCGGGTTTCGGATCACCCGAATAGAGTCCGTCTATTTGGATATCATTCTTGCAATTCGAGGGATCAAGCCCGCAAGTACGATTGAAAGACGAGATGATTCGGGGTCACGGCGGACATTCGGGCCTGAACTCCGATTTCAGCCATTCGTGCAATCTCTTTAGGCCTTCGTCGATCGACACTGTCGGCTCGTAGCCTAGGTCTTGTTTTGCGGCCGAAAGATTAAACCAATGCGCCGTCGTCAGTTCCTTGACGAGAAAACGTGTTAATCGCGGTTCGCTCGACAGTCCGAACAGACGCCAGAGCGATTCATTCACCGTGGCGGCGGCGAGGGCAACGCCTCGGGGAACGCTGCGTGTGACGGGCAGCAGACCGCCGGCGGCGAGGATGAAATTGACGAGATCCCAGATGGGCCGCGGCTCGCCGTTGCTGATGAAGTAGGCGCGGCCGGAGATGGATGGACTGTCAGCCAATCGGTCGGCGGCCAGGAGGTGCGCGCGGGCGGCGTTATCGATGTAGGTCGAATCGACGAGCTTGTTCGACGAACCGATTCGCCGTAGCGAGTTGGCACGGGCGAGAATGCGCGGCACCAAGTGATTGTCGCGCGGGCCCCAGATCAGGTGCGGGCGGATGGCGATGGTCCGAAGGTTCGGACCGGCGGCGGCGAGGACGAGCTGCTCGGCGATCGCCTTGGTCTTTGGGTAGTGTGCATCGTAGTGCCGCGGATAGGACGCGGATTCATCGACCCCTTCCATGTCGCGGCCGTCAAAGACGACGCTCGGGGAACTGGTGAAGACGAGGCGTGTCACGCCTTGGGATTTGCAGGCGGCCAGCACGTTTTGCGTGCCTATCACGTTCGGCCGGTGATAATCGTCGTAGCGGCCCCAAATGCCGGCTTTCGCGGCGACGTGGAAAACGACGTCGCATCCCTTGCAAACAGTACCGACGGCCTGCGCGTCCGTCACATCGCCTCGGATGCAATCGACGCCGAGAGCGGACAGCTCAGGGTAATCGCCGCGCGCGAGACTGCGAACCGCGTCGCCGCGGGCGCGAAGCATCTCGCAGATCGCCCGGCCGAGAAACCCGCCGCCGCC
>CAYMXF010000491.1:0-2441 GCA_964393935.1 uncultured Planctomycetaceae bacterium | reverse complement strand
GCTGGACCCTACCCCGCCGCAAGCCCGCGCGTCCAGTCGCGCACCGGCACGGTGTACTGGATGATCACGGGCTGGTCGCGGTGACGAGCCAGACCGCCGCGCCGAGCGGCACCGCCGGGCCCTGCTGAAGAGGGGCGAGGACTCGCCGGACCGAGTCCGCGACGGCGCTCAGGATCGCCGGCGGCTGGCCCTCGATCGCTCGGCTGGTGGCGCCGATCTCGAGCATGGAGGCGACCGCCGCGTCGAGCCCGCACCCGCCGCCGATGTCGAGCTCGAGATCGAGCGGCTCCAAGCCGATTGACTGGAAGCCGGCCTCGCCGAGGATGCGGCGGACCCGTTCCTCGCTTGCGAACGAGAAGGGACCGGGATCCTCCGGCCCGATTTTCGGCAGCGGCGGCACATGCTCGTAGGCGGCCTGCAGCGGCGTCATCATCCAGGGGTTTTCCTGGGCCTTGCGAAAGCAGGCGAAGACGAGCCGGCCGCCCGGCCGGAGCGCGCTGCGCAGGTTGGTGAAAGCACGCGCCGGCTCGGCAAAGAACATGACGCCGAAGCGCGAGAATAGAAGGTCAAAGCCACCGCGCTGAAAGGGATGAGTCGTCGCGTCGTCCTGCACGAACTCGATCGCGAGGCCCGAGGGGAGCCGTAGGGCAGCCCGCGCCAGCATGGGCGCCGAGATGTCGAGCCCGAGAACCCGGCCCGCCGGCCCGACGAGCCGGCCGAGCTCGATCGTCGTTGCGCCGCAGCCGCAGCCGATATCGACGATGCGCGCGCCCGGCCGGACCGCGGCGCGTTCGATCGTGGCCGCCGAGATCGGCGCCAGCACGACGTCCCAGGCCTCCTGCCGGTTGACCCAGTGGCGGCCGCCCGGCCCGTTCCAGAAGGCGATTTCGTTGGCGTTCCGCTCGTCGGCGGTCATGGCGGTCATCGCTGATTTCTCCCCCAATCCGAAATCTCCGGGATGATCCTCGGTCGGACCATCTTTAGGGAGATTAACGACGGCGGCTGCCTCTGCCCACGGCGAAAATCTCAAATGATGATGCCAGAATGAGCAAGGCTGGATGACATCAGCAGCCTGCGGCGGCAATGCCCCGCCGGGTCAACAGCACGACCGGAACAAGGGGCTGATCAAGTCGGAACGTCACGGGGGCGGGATGCTGTGGGAGATCGCACGTTAGGGACCGCACAGCATCTTAAGTGCAGCCAGTACTGTCTTTTTCTCAGCGTCGGTAAGGGCTAGCGCCGTTTTCGCAAATTCTAATAACTCCTGTGCCAGCGCTTTTTCTAGGACACCCATTTTAGCTGCTTTGTGCAACTTCAATTGGGCGTCGGTATATCGGGGGACCATCGTGAAGCTAAATACAGTCTTCCCCGTGTCGGAAGGCGGGAGACACGGCACTCTGGCGCACGACACTTCATAGCACCCCGCAAATCCTGCCGCCTCGGAATTCAGGAACAGAAATTGGTGTGCGGCGCCATCAATGCCGACAAGCACGCAAAGGTGATATTTGTCATGGCCTGCTACGGGAGCAAATATTTTTACGATATCGCCAACGGCGAACATCAAATGTGTTTAGAAAGAAAAGCTAATTCGGCGGCGAGCTTTTCATTCGGCACTTCAAACAGCAGCGAATAGCTTATCGGATACTGTCGCCTATCTCCGTCACGCTGCCATGCGGCCCTATAGGCCGGATCATCATGGGTGAGCTTCCTTATCTGCTTGAAGCCCAAAAGGTTCACCGTTTGGAGAGCTGCCTCCAACTCTTGCATGTCGCTTGGTGAAAGCACGTCCTCGTTTACACCGCGTGACGGCCGCTCAAACGCAAAGCACCTGATACCAAGTTCCGGAGCTTCCCGGCGGTGCCACGGAAACGGCTTGCCATATCGCGCAACGACCTTGGGGTGCTCCTTCAAAACATTGTACGTGACGCTTGGCACAGGTCCGTTCTCCATCGCTACATAGTTATCGTAGGTGATGGGCCGGCCGTATTTGTTTAGGTGCCCCTTATCCGCAAGAAAGATGGTTTTCACCACGACGTATTGCGTCACAGCGATCTTCCGACGCTCCGCTTCGCGGACGACAAAGAGCACCGCCTCGATAATGCGGTTGAGGTTTGGCTGGAGATGATGAATGGGTGCTTGGCGTAAGGTCATCGGGGCTGCTCGCGCCAAAAACTGAGTCGCATCAACATGATAATAAGAATCCTTCTATAAGGTTTCAAGCAACTTTCTTTGGTGAATCAATGGCTTACGCAACCCATTGATTTGATTCCCCGTTTCAGGGTTCCAGAGCTTTCGGTTTGAGTCCTGCGCCGCAAACGTCGCCCCGAGTACGGCTGCAATCGATCTAGGTGCGCTTGCTACCTAATACCGGAAAAATGTATCGGCCGCTTGACTGGCGGGAAGCGGCGCGACTCTGAATACGCTTGCGGCGTCGGCGGCCT
>CAYMXF010000490.1:0-2442 GCA_964393935.1 uncultured Planctomycetaceae bacterium | reverse complement strand
AAGCCCTCGGAGCGCTCAGCGGATGCCTCCTAACCAGCCTGGACGCCCTGCTCCAGCAGCAGCAGCGATGGAAGGGCTATTCAACGAAAACCGCCGTGTTTATACGTTCAGAAAAATAGGTGCGGAGTCGAATCTATGAAATTACCTACGATTCTCGTGGGGTGGCGTTCGCGTAGCTATCCATTCGGCGATATCTCCGCACGTTTGTCCGCTCTCCTTTGAACAAACATCCATAGAAGTTTGAACAAATAATAAAGAATCGCTGGGTAAACAAACGAGCAGATAATTGCGGCGACGACGAGATCGACGGCGGAATCAGCATCACCTCCGGCGATCCAGTGGCCCCATCCAATCGCCGGATAATCGACGAAGAAGACTGTGAGCGGTGCTAACTCCGGCCCATTTGCACAGAGTGTCATCAGGATCAAATGCGCAATTCCAGCTACTACGGCAACACACCGCGCATAATACAGAACCTTGTCTTTCTTCTTCGATAACATGGATCGCCCATGGTCGCTTGACGTGGCTGTTTTTTGATCACGAATCGTTTTGAAAGCGGCCCTTGAACAAAAATCTTTCCACCTGCATTAAGCTTGAACATGAGATCAAACAACAAAGAGCTAAAATATGAGGATCCATCCCAGTCAACAACATGAGGGGGACCATGATCAAAGCAAGCATTGACGACCAATTTGCAATTTTTTGGTTCGCGTGCTTGAGGGCGTTGGATACCCACCAATTCGCGAATCGTGGGCTCTTCAATAGGAAAAGAGTTGTCAAAGCAAGAAAAACAGGGATAAACATGAGAACGAATTTCATGGCGGGCCTCCGAGCGAGCTAGAATCGCTTACAACCGGACTGTTCGTCCAGCTTAACTGACATTGTTTGCTTAAGAACTCACCAGTCAAGTTCGCTTCTGAGAGTGACATCGCGAACTCATTCTACGCCCTTGGCCCCTCTCCCGCTCCCCCGTAACATGCTCGCCCGTTAGCAAAATTTAAGGAGCCCAATACCATGAGCAGCCTCAAAGGCCGAAGCCTCGCATCCATGAAGGATCTCTCCCCCGACGAGTTGGCCCTCGTTCTCCAAACCGCCGCGGCGGTCAAGAAGAACCCGGCCGAATACCGCCAGAAGCTCGCCGGCAAGACGCTGGCCATGATCTTCCAGAAGCCCTCCCTGAGGACGCGCGTCAGCTTCGAGGCCGGCATGACTCAGATGGGCGGCCACGCGATCTATCTTTCCCCCAATGACATCAGCATCGGTCAGCGGGAGACGACCGAGGACATCGCCATCGTCCTGTCACGCATGGCAGACCTCATCATGGCCCGCACCTTCGGCCACGACATCGTCACTGACCTCGCCAAGCACTCCCGCGTCCCGGTCATCAACGGCCTCTCCGAACACGAGCACCCCTGCCAAATCCTCGCCGACCTTCAGGCGATCCAGGAGCGAAAGGGCAAGCTCGCCGGCCTCCGCTGGGTCTATTGCGGCGACGGCAACAACGTGGCCCATTCGATCATGCTCGGCGGGGCGCTGGCCGGAATGCACGTGACCATCATCGCCCCCAAGGGCTATCAGCCCAAGCCCGCGGTGCTCGCCGACAGTCAGGCCATCGCCAAAAAGACCGGCGGCAGCGTGATCGTCAACGATGACATGCCCGGCGCGGCCAAGGGGGCGGACGTACTCTATACCGACGTCTGGGCGAGCATGGGCCAGGAGGCCGAGGCGGCGGCCCGCAAGAAAATCTTCGCCGGCTACACGATCGACATGAAGGTGCTCTCGCTCGCGAATCCAGACTGCGTGCTTCTGCACTGCCTGCCGGCGCACTATGGCGACGAGATCACCTACGACGTGACGCGCACCAAGAACTCGGCGATCTTTGACGAGGCCGAAAACCGCCTGCACGCCCAAAAGGCGTTGATGCTCTTGTTGGCGGGGGCATGCTGAACCTGAAGCGCGGGATCGTCACAATCGCTACACACGGCCCGTCCGCGAAAACCCGTCCGGGGACCGTATGATGTGCGGTCCCTCTTCGCGCGGCGCGTCCGCGTACCCATCACGCGCGGGCGGCACGCACGTTGCCATATAATCAAGCGGAGCGAAGGGGGATATCAGGATGGGACGCCGATTCGGACGATTCGTCTGTGCGATAGTCTTTTCAGCCGTCGGGCTGGCGGTCGCGGGCTGCGCTTCGGCGCACCGCGTTTGCGACCGCTGCACCGGCCCAACCTATGCTGTCGCGCCGACGCTGCTCTTCGGGAAGGAGCCCTCGGCGGCCTTCGCCACGCGCATCGGTCGCGAGCCCTGGCCCGCGACGGCCGGCCGGGTCGAAAGCGTCGAGGACACCATCTACCTCGAATACTACCGCGACGACTTCGGCGGCAATAACTGGCAGGAAAACAGCAATCCGCAGCGTCAATTCCGCAGCTATCGCATCGGCGC
>CAYMXF010000489.1:0-2446 GCA_964393935.1 uncultured Planctomycetaceae bacterium | reverse complement strand
AGCGCGTCGTCGTAGCCCTCGAGATCGAGGTCCCAGGGGAAACATTCAAAGGCGGCTTGGAACATCCTTGTCTCCTCGGCCGCATTATCCACGGAATGTGTGCGTTATGCCACGGTCAAGCGGACAAGTTCGATCCGGGTGGATTCGCAATAAGGACAATGGCGAACCGTTTTTCACAGTAGGCGATGAAAAAGCGGTGTATCATTACTTTGATGTAGGCTGACGATCCACCAGCCTGGGGGATGAGGAGAGGCGCCATGCGGCACGTCGATCGGTTCGTTCTTTTTGTGGCATGTTGTCTGGGACCGGCGCTCGGCGGATGGCAACAGGTCCGAGCGGTCGACTGCACCGTCACGTCGGTCGGCTTCGTGCCGCTCAACGACTTGGGCACGGGGCTTTACCTGGGACAGTTTCAAGGCGGCCTGTATACCGGCGGGCTGAATCTCGTGCCCACGGCGCATGCCGCGGAGGGTCGAGCCCGTGCCCTGGCCGTCGCGCCGATCAGCGGCAAGTACGTCCTCCTCTCGATCGGAATGTCGAACACGACGCAGGAATTCTGCTCGGCGGGCGGGGGGCTGCCCTGTGATGCGTGGACGTTCATGGGCCAGGCGGCGGCGAACCCTCGCGTCAACCACACGACGCTGGCGATCGCCAACGGCGCGCTCGGCGGCCAGGCTGCCTCGACCTGGGACTCGCCGACCGATACGAATTACAACCGTGTGCGCGACACGGTCCTCGCGCCTCAAGGGCTGACCGAGTCGCAGGTGCAGGTCGTCTGGGTGAAAGTGGCGGATGCGGGACCGACCGTGCATCTTCCAAACGCCAATGCCGACGCCTACGTGCTCGAGGGCCTGACGGCGAGCGTGCTTCGGGCCTGTAAGACGCGGTATCCGAACTTGAAGATCGCCTTCGTGTCGAATCGGATCTATGCCGGCTACGCGGGATATCCGGTGCCGCAATCCACGCTCAACCCGGAACCGTACTCGTACGAATCCGGCTTTTCGATGAAGTGGCTGATCGAGGCGCAGGTCAATCAGATGGCGGGCGGCCCGGTCGATCCGGTTGCGGGAGACCTGAACTACAACACCGTGGCTCCCTGGGTCGCCTGGGGGCCGTATTTGTGGGCGGACGGGACGACGCCGCGAAGCGACGGCTTGACCTACGTTTGCGCGGACTTGCAAAGCGACGGCACGCACCCGGCGATGACCGGGGAACAGAAAGTCGGGGCGATGCTGCTGAATTACATGTTGAACTCGCGCTTTGCGACGCGATGGTTTCGGCGCTGCGAGTTGGCGGATATGAACGGAGACGGCTTGCTCGACGGGTCGGACGTGTCGCTTTTCGTCGCAACGCATCTCAACCCCGGGGGCGCGACCGACGCACAGCGCTGCGCCGCCGATTGCGACGACAACGGCTCGCTCGGAAGCGCGGATATCGGTGCGTTCGTCTTACGGCTGCTGAACTGGTAGCACATCGCTTTGATCGAGGGGGCTCGGCCTATCTACGTCTATTGGCTGCCTTTGATAACGCGGATATAGTCCTGGGTGTGATCCCTAAAGTCGGGTTGCCCTGGAGGACGCCATGAAAATCCGCATCACCTATTGCCAGCAGTGAAACTATCTCCCCAAGGCCGCCAGTTTGGCGGAAGCGATCCAAGACGAGACGGGCGTGAAGGCGGAGCTGGTCGGAGGTTCCGGCGGCATCTTCGACGTCGAGGTCGACGGGAAGATGGTCTTCAGCAAACACAAGGTGGGCCGGTTTCCCGAATCGTTCGAGGTGCTGAGCCAGATCAAGCCGAAATAGGCAGCGGCGCGAACAGCGCTCGCGGGGTGTTTGGGGGGCGAGGCGAAACGTGCCGGCTCGGATGATCCCATACCAATTGCCCGAGCGGACGCCGGATTGGCAGATGGAGCGGGCGCGGGCATTACTCACGGAACTGGAGGCGCGGCGAAGCTGCCGGGCGTTCTCGGATCGATCGGTTCCGCGCGAACTGATCGAATTGGCGATCGCCGTGGGGCATTCGGCGCCGAGCGGGGCGAACCGCAAGCCGTGGCGGTTCGTGGTGATCGATGATCCGATGATGAAACGGGAGATTCGCGTCGCGGCGGAGGCCGAGGAGCGGGAAAGCTACGGCCATCGAATGCCGCGCGAGTGGCTGGAGGCGCTGGAACCGATCGGTACGACGTGGGAAAAACCGTTCCTGGAAATCGCCCCGTGGTTGGTCGTCATCTTTCGGATCGATTGGGAAGAGACCGACGGTCGGCGGCTCAAGAATTACTACCCTTCCGAAAGCGCCGGCATCGCGGCGGGCTTCTTCCTCGCGGCGTGCCATTTCTTGGGGTTGGCGACGCTCACGCACACGCCCAGCCCGATGAACTTCCTGCGAACGATCTGCCGCCGGCCGGAAAATGAGAAGCCCTATCTCCTGATCCCCGTGGGCTATCCC
>CAYMXF010000488.1:0-2471 GCA_964393935.1 uncultured Planctomycetaceae bacterium | reverse complement strand
ACCTCAAGGCGTCGAACACCGGTGCGGGCGACATTTTCGGCGTCTCGGTGGCCGTATCGGGCGAGACAGTGGTGGTCGGGGCGTATCAGGAGGACAGCAACGCCACGGGGGTGAACGGCAACCAGGGCGACAACAGCGTTTTATCTTCCGGCGCGGCGTACGTCTTCGTGCGCGACGCCGGCGGCGTCTGGACCCAGCAGGCCTACCTCAAGGCGTCGAACACCGGTGCGGGCGACATTTTCGGCGTCTCGGTGGCCGTGTCGGGCGACACGGTGGTGGTCGGGGCGGGGGGCGAGGACAGCAATGCCACGGGGGTGAACGGCAACCAGGGCGACAACAGCGCGGGTGATTCCGGCGCGGCGTACATCTTCGTGATAATTCGAGACGCCGACGGCGACGGCGTGCCGGACGAGATTGACAATTGCCAGTTTATCTGGAACCCGGATCAGGCCGACGCCGACGGCGACGGCGTGGGCGACGCCTGCGACGTGTGCCCCAACACGCCCGCAGGTCTGCCCGTCGACTCCAGCGGCCGGCCGCATCGCGACTGCAACAACGACTGTTTGTTTGACGGAGCGGACATCGATTGCATCGTAGATGAGATGCTAAACCAGTAGCGATTGCGGCCACCGCGCCGCCCGCGATTGATGCGCGGGGCCACGGCACCGATGCTGCTATCCGGGCGCAATCTGCCGGTCCGACGCGGTCGGCTGCTTCACACACTACGGAATCGCTACAAAAATGCGAAATCCGCTCTATAGCGGTTTTCATTCAACTGTAGCGTTTTTCGGGAGGGCGAGCCTCCCGGCGAGCGGCTCGGCAGGAGCTTGCCCTCCCAAGTGTTACGCACGGGCCGGAGACATAAGCGCCTCGCACGTAATTTTAGTTCCTACAGCAGTTCCCAAGTCATTGGACGATCCTTGAGCATTCAGCATCTCGCGGCGCTCCCTTCGTGCTCCCGCCTTGGTCGCACTCAGGGTCGCGGACGTGATCAAGCGCGATCGCTCTCAAATCGCCGGCATTGTTTGCCGGGAATCGCATCGCGAGGTTGAACATCTCCGGTTTTCGATTGCCGCGCGGCGCTCCCTTACGGTCGCGGCTCTGATCGCACCGGCCGGAGGCCGATGCTCCCCTACCGCAACACGACTTGCAGCGTTTGCACCGTCAAGCCGGTGACATAATTCGGGTCGCCTTCGAGCCAGCGGTCGCGCTCGTTCACCCAACTCCCGTCGGGGCGTTGCAGCGAAAGAATCTTCCTCGCCAAATCGATCCGCCAGTTGTGCGGTCCGCCGCGCGTATCGATCACGACGGGCTCGCCCCAGACCGTAAGCGCCCGGGCCATGACGTGATAGTAATAATAGAGGCCCTCGATCGCCTGCTTGCCGGGCATGTTGGGATTCTTGTCGAGGTCGTAGTGCAGCTTGATCCAATTGAGGCACGCCTTGATCCGATCATCGTCATGCGAACAGTTGCAGTACAGGAGGCTCTTGAAGCCTGCGTAGGTCATCGAGCCGTAGGAACGAAGCGCCCCGCGGCTCTCGAAGATCGACGCGCTGGCCTTGGACTCGCCCTGGCCGTTGGGGCTGTAGATAAACCCGCCGTCGCCGGCGAGCTTGGCGAATGACTGATCGTTCGTGGCCGCGTTCATTTGACAGCGCGAGACGAAGACCAGTGCCCGCTGATAGACGGGGTCGTTGGGCGACAGGCCGCTCTGGTGCAGCGCTTCGAGCATCATCTGCGTATTGGAAAGGTCCGGCCGCTTGCTGCTGTTGTAGCCGGCGCCGCCGTACCAGGGGTTGGCTTTGTCCACCGACTCGGCCTCGTCATATTGGAGTTTGGTCAGGAAGTCCTGGGCCTTGGCCACGCGGGTTTGTTGCGAGGTGTCCTTGAGCGAGGCGAGAAACAGGAGCACGACGGACGTCTGGTAGTTGGCGAGGTTTTGTTTTCGTTCGTAGATCCCGCCATCCGTTTGTTCAAATTGCCGGATGTACGTCACCGCGCGGCGGACGACGGGGTTCGTCGGGCCGTGATCGCGGTCCTGGGCGAAGGCTTGACCGGCAATCGCCGCGACGGCGGGACCGAATTCACTGCCCCATCCGCCGTCGGATTTTTGGGAGCTGCGCAAATAGGACAGGCCGCGGTCGATCGAGCGCTGCACCTCGGCGGCGAGGTCACCGGGCAGCGGCGCGTCGGCGTCTCCGCGTGGACCGGCGACGGCGGGACTGCCGAGAAAAAAACATCCAAAAACTAGGAATCTTGCGATGCGCGCGATCATGGCGATGTCCTCCGATTGTGAATAGTTTTTCTTTTTCCGCGTTACCGGCATCCCCATAGCGAGTTAGCGCTGCGGCGAGCGTCGGCGGCGATTTACAAGCGTTGACGCCTTCTTCGTGGGGATTCTACCATGCACCGTCGTCGGCGGCAGCATCCTGGCCGCGCTGCGTTCCACAAAGGGGAAGAGAGGTTTCGCG
>CAYMXF010000487.1:0-2472 GCA_964393935.1 uncultured Planctomycetaceae bacterium | reverse complement strand
GTCCAATCTCAAGAAACATGGCGTATCTTTTGACGAGGCGGCATCAGTGTTGTTTGATCCGCTTGCCGTAAGCGGCAATGATCCTGACCATTCGATTCATGAGTTCCGGTTTGTGACATTTGGCTTCTCATCGAGAGGCCGGCTGCTCAGTGTCGTTCATACCGTGCATGGAAATTCGATTCGTGTCATCAGCGCGCGCCTTGCAACAAAAGTGGAAAGGAGACTGTATGAAGAAGGGTGAAGGTTCCACCGCAGATGAAATGCGTGCTGAATATACACGCTCAGATTTCAAGAAGCTTGAACGCGGTAAGTTTTATGAGAAGGTCGTCGTGAGTTCGAATGTTGTCGTGCTGGAACCAAGAGTGGCCAAAGCATTTCCAAATTCCGCCAGTGTCAATCAAGTGCTTTCCAGTTTGCTGGAACTTGCCCAACAATCGTCACGCCCAACACCACGTTCAACCCGGACGCGCGCGAAAGCCGCACGCGCCGGTTAACTCTGACGTGAGACGTCGGACCTCGAACCTCGCACGCAATGCACGCTTCGACGCAACCGACGCAATGAACTCAATAGACCCGCGCGTTGCCCTCATCACCGGCCAGGACGGTTCCTACCTCTAGCAGGCTGCGGAAAGCGATCCTTATGATCTTCCCACATAGCGAGGCGATCGTGTCGTGCATCCGAAGGCGCCTGCCGGACGTGGCGGCGATCTACCGCTACGGATCGGCGGGGACGGCGCGGGAGCGGCCGGAGAGCGACGTGGATCTGGCCGTCCTTCCCGTGCGGCCGCTGAGCGTGGACGAGCGGCTGTCGCTTGCGGCGGATCTGGCGGAGGCGCTCGGGCGCGACGTCGACGTCGTGGATCTGTTGAAAGCGCCCACGGTCTTGCGGGCTCGGATCGTCGCCGAGGGCGAGCGGCTGTTGTGCGCCGACGAGCGGCGATGCGCCGTCTTCGAAGATTACGCGTTCTCGTCCTACGCCCGGTTCAACGAAGAACGGCGGGATCTCCTGGCCGACATCCGGGCGCGCGGGAGCGTATATGGCGGATGACGTCCTGCTGGCGAAGGCTGCGATCATCGAGCGCTGCCTGAAACGGATCGGCGAGGACTACACGGGCCACGAAGCCGACTTCGCGAAGAATTTCATGCGGCAGGACGCGGTGATCCTGAACCTCCAGCGCGCCTGCGAGGCGGCAATCGACGGCGCGATCCACCTTGTGCGGGTCAAGCGCCTCGGTCTGCCGCAGGAGAGCCGCGAAGCCTTCACGCTTGTGGAGCGGGCCGGCCTCATGACCCCGGATCTCGTGTCCCGCATGCGGGCGATGGTCGGGTTTCGCAACGTGGCCGTCCACGATTATGGGAGCCTGAATCTGGACATCGTGCGCGCGATCGTCGAGCAACGACTAGACGACCTGCGCGCGTTCGCGCGCCTGTTGATCAGGGAGGCCGCGTGATCGTGAGCCGGCTTCCAATTCATGGTCCTGCTGGCCGTCATCGGCGCGTGGCTCGGCAAGTAGGCGCTCCGTTTCGCACGCGATCGACGCGCCCTTCTCATTCGTCTCACGCTCCGTGTCCCTCTTGCTTTGGCTTTTGCACCGACGCATTAGACCCGACCGACACCGCACGCTCCACGCCATGAACGCAACGACGCAATGGACGCAATAGACGCCGCACGCAACAGACGCAACGACGCAATAGAGGGTTGCATCCACCTGCGGCAGGATTAAGGACAATGCGGGAACCAGGGACGTCGGGTTAGGGACGGCGTGAAAGTTGTTGAGTTTGTGGTGTTGTGGAGCTCAGAGGACCGGTATCGTCATAGACATGTGCGGATCGGCGGACGTGTGGTAGAATTTGCCATCCAGTACGAAGTCCGACTGGAAGATTACTGGGTGCCTGTGGTGCGCTATGATACCGCACATGGGTTCGCGCACCGCGATCTGTTCTCCGAAAAAGGAGATGTCGTGAAAACGCCGTTAGGAACGAAGGATCTGAATCTGGCCCTGACGTTTGCTGAATCCGATTTGAAGACGAACTGGCGGTGGTATCGGCAACGGTATCGAGGTGAGGCGTCATGAAAGGTGACATTGTCCAACAGAACATGACCTTGAGCTTCGAGTTCAGCCGCTACCTCCTGGACCACCCTGAGCTTGAAGAACAGATTCCCGAAGGGGCATGCGTGGTTCTCCTTCCTGAGGACGACCCGGAGCTCTGTGACCACAATAGACGGATCGGGGAGCAGCAGCGGCTTCCCGGCCGACCAATGGTGTACATTCGACTCCGTCCTCTCCTGCCCGAACAACGATCCCGTATAGCAGAAGTAAAGATCGAACCGACGCCTGTGGAGTGATCTCAACCTGCGGCCTCCTGGCAGCAGTCGCCTCGCCTTTCTCGCTCGTCTCGCTTTGATAACCAGACAAACCAGACACACCAGATGAACCAAACAAACGGTAAAAAGGCTTTAATTACGGGCAT
>CAYMXF010000486.1:0-2472 GCA_964393935.1 uncultured Planctomycetaceae bacterium | reverse complement strand
CCGGCAACGATTGTTGGATGCCTGGAATGAATTCTTCAACGGTTGAAGGTCTTAGTGCCGCGGCGCTGACGGTGACCGTGACAGCGGATGCGCTCACTGTCGAGTTGACCGACGGTCGTTCGGTTTCCGTGCCGCTGGCATGGTTTCCAAGGCTCACCCGTGGATCGGTCAAAGAGCGCGGCCGCTGGCGGCTGATCGGTCGCGGCACTGGTATCCATTGGCCGGACCTGGACGAGGATATCAGCGTGGAGAATCTCCTCGCCGGCAAGCCCTCCGGCGAAAGCCAAACATCCTTCAATCGTTGGCTCAAACGACACGCCGCCACACGCAGATCGCCGGCGAAACGGCGGTAAATCCCTTTTCTCTATTCGTCGTTCTCACAATCGACAACAACGGCCGGCGGGGGCGCGCGGCCGCTACTCCCCTGTCGCATGGCGGGCCCAGGCCAGGGCGATGCCGTCGTCGAGGCTGCGGCGGATGGTCATCCAGCCGCGGCGGTCTTTCCAGCCCGCTTTGGCCATGACGTGGAGGGGCTGGTTCTGTACGCCGGCCATGATGATCGAGGTGCCGGCCTTGCGGAGCCGCTCCATGGCCGACTCCAAGTTGACCAGTCCGGTCGCGTCCATCATGGGGACGGCGCTCAAGTCAAGGATGACCGTGCGTACCTGACTCTCAACGATGCGCAGCTCGCTCATGGCCTTCTGAGCCGCGCCGAAAAAGAGGGGGCCGGCGATTTCGTAGATGATGACGCCCGGAGGCAGGAAGACGTGGGGATGTTCCGGGCTCGCGCTGATGAGCCGCACGCTGGAGACTTCGGCCATGCGGCGCATGAAGAGGACCGCCGCAAGGACGATTCCGACGCTTACAGAGATGACCATGTCGAAGACGACGGTCAGGCCGAAGCAGGTGAGGAGGACGAAGACGTCGCTGCCGGGCGCGACGCGGATGACGTGGCCGACGTGCTTGGCCTCGCTCATGTTCCAGGCGACGACGAGGAGCAGGGCGGCCATCGAGGCCATCGGCAGGAAACCTAGCAGCGGGGCGATGAGCAGGATCG
Organism: uncultured Planctomycetaceae bacterium; assembly: GCA_964393935.1. GTDB lineage: Bacteria > Planctomycetota > Phycisphaerae > UBA1845 > UTPLA1 > DATEMU01. The sequence goes on along the minus strand of CAYMXF010000486.1, from coordinate 1,415 downwards.
CCGCCAGGATGAAGAGGGCGTGCACAACCGCGGCGAGCGGCGAGCGGGCGCCGTAGCGGATGTTGGTGGCGGTGCGGGCGATGGCCCCGGTGGCCGCGATGCCGCCGAAGAAGGGTGCGACGATGTTGCCGACGCCCTGGGCGATCAGTTCGGCGTCGGGATCGTGTTTTCCGCCGGTCATGCCGTCGGCCACGACGGCGGAGAGGAGCGATTCGATCGCGCCGAGGGTGGCGATGGCGAAGGCCGGGCCGGCCAGGGCGCGGAACATGTCCAAGGAAAGGACCAGCGGCCGGCCGTCGGGCCCGGCGCTCAGCCAGGGAAGCAGCGGCATGGGCGGTAGTTGCGGGATGCCGTGGTGCATGACGCCGTGCAGCAGGTAGGTGAAACGGCTGCTGACCGTGGCGACGTCGTAGCCGGGTGCGAAGCGACCGAGGAAGTAGCCCGCGAAGGCACCGACGGGCAGGGCGACGAGCGGCGCGGGCACGGCCTTGGTTAAGCGCGGCAGGGTGATGAGCAGCAGCAACGTGAGCGCGCCGACGCCGAGGTCGCCCCAGCGCATCGTTGGAAGCGCGGTAAAGATCGCGTAGACGCGCTCGAGGAAGTGCTCGGGCATCTTGTCGATGGTAAGCCCGAGGAAGTCCTTGATCTGGAGCGTGGCGATGACGACGGCGATTCCGCTGGTGAAGCCGGTGGTGACGGGATAGGGAATGAACTCGACGAGGCGCCCCCATCGAGCCATGCCGGCGACCATCAGCAGGACGCCGGCCATGAGCGTGGCGACGAGTAGACCGCCGAGGCCGAACTTCGTCGCGATCGGCGCGAGGATGACCACGAAGGCGGCGGTCGGGCCCGAGACCTGCACCGACGATCCGCCGAGCAGGGCGATGATGCCGCCGCCGACGATCGCGGTGTAGAGGCCGTGCTGGGGAGGGACGCCGGAGGCGATGGCCAGGGCCATGGAAAGCGGCAAGGCGACGACGCCGACGACCAGCCCCGCCAGGACATCTCCGCGGAGATCGCTGGCGCTGTAGCCGGCCTTGAGCGCTTTTCGTAGTGCGATGGCAAACCGCGTCTGATACTGCGGCAATGCGGAGACCGCGGCGCGGTGTCTTTCAGGCATGAAGCGAGAACCTTGTAATCGAACCCGACGCCCGCCGCGGCACCGTGCGCAAAGCGTTGCAGAGACGACAGGATGCCCCTAGCATAAGCGCGTCATGGTCGAAACGTATTTTCATCGTCAGGAATGTACCGCGAGGATAAGGACTTTGTGGTTTCTCGCGATCGCCGTCGTGGCGACGTGCGCCGGTTGTCACGCGGACCCGGCACACACGCCGGTGACGTTCGCCCGTGAGGATTGGAGTTATCGCGGGTACAAAGGGACGCAGTGCGCGTCGACGCACTACATTCTGCGAACG
>CAYMXF010000485.1:0-2481 GCA_964393935.1 uncultured Planctomycetaceae bacterium | reverse complement strand
GAGCATCGCATGTATCTGCCGCTGGCGACGGTCATCGTGCTCGTTGTGCTGCTCGCCCGACGAATGGTACGCTCTCGTGTCCCGGCAATGGCGATGCTGGCCATCTGCGCCATCGCATCGGTTTTTGCCACCTACCAGCGTAACAAGGTCTATGCCAGCGCCGCGGCGATGTGGCAAGACGTCGTCGACCAACGACCCTACAACGGTCGAGCGCACAACAATCTCGGTAACGCACTGGCGGGCGAAGACAAAGCGGCGGAGGCCATCCCGCACTTCGAACAAGCCCTGCGTCTCATGGAGCCGAACGCGACCATTCACTACAGCTTCGGCGTTGCCTTGGCGGCGGCCTCACGAACGAACGAAGCCATCGCTCACTACCACGAAGCACTGCGATTGTTCCCCGAACACGCCAAAGCCCACAACAACCTCGGCATGATCATCGCCAGCCAGCGCCGCTACGACGATGCGATCGAACAGTTCGAGGCCGCGATGCGCATCGAGCCCGACTACGCGGAGGCGCGCTACAACCTGGCGCTCGCTCTCAATGCCAAAGGCCGTCTGGAGGAGTCCGTCGAACAATACCATAAGGCCCTTCTCTTGCAGCCCGACAACGCCGGGTGGCACAACAACCTCGCGGCCGCGCTCACGCAGCTCCATCGCCATGACGACGCCGCGAAAGAATTCTGGACCGCGCTGCGGCTGGACCCGAGCTATTTTAACGCCCGCTACAACTTGGGCTCATTGTTTGAGAATCAAGGCAAGCTCGGCGAGGCCGCCGGCCAATACCTCGAAGCCCTGAAGATCACGCCCGACCATCCCGACGCCCAACGTCGGCTGAACATCGTTCTGAAGAAGCTAAGCCCGGCTTCACAGCCCTCTTAAAAAATCGCGGCCTCGGCACCCCTTCGAGCCGGGCGTTGTGGTATAATTGGTGTAACCCGCCAGTATCCGCGGGCCCTGACAAGCCGCCCGCGGGGGAGAGGAATCCAGTCGAATGACCACGATAACCCTTCCTGTTGTGACTTTTGCCCTGTCTCTTGGCTTCGCGGACGCGCCCCGGCCAATCGATTTTCAACCCAAGCTCGACCCCGTCGTGTCGACGCGGGTTCAGAGCCAGATCGCCGCTCGGCCGCGGGACGCCCAACGCGTATGGGTCTTCTTCACCGACAAGAACGTGCGAGACGAGGCGGATCGCCGGGTTCGGCTCACCCATTGCGCCGCAGAATTGCCGGCCCGCACGAAACACCGTCGCGAACTGCGGCGAGCGTCTCCCGGCCTCGTGGACGACCGCGACCTGCCGGTGGTCCGCTCTTACATGGACGCCGTTCGTGCCACCGGAGCGCATGTACGACACGAAATCCGCTGGCTCAACGGCATCAGCGTCGAGGCGTCCCCGCGGCAGATCGCCCAACTGTCTGCGCTACCCTTCGTCCGGCGGATTCAGCCGGTCGCCCGCGCGGCGCGGCGACAGCCGATGCCCGAGATGCCGCTGACCGATCCTTCGCCTCGCGGCGGCCCCTCGTGGTACAACAATTCGTATAATCAGCTAGCGCAGATCAATGTCGTCGGCGCGCACGATGCGGGCTACACCGGCGCGGGCGTCGTTGTCGGCATCCTCGATACCGGCTTCAACCGCACGCATGACGCCTTCAATCAAACGACCGGCGGGCTGAGCCGGGTTCAGATCCTCGCAGAGCACGACTTCATCAACAACGACGGCAACACCGCGCAAGACGTCGGCGATCCTTCAGGGCAGGCCAACCACGGCACGTATATTCTCGGCGTGCTCGGCGCGTATTACCCGACCGTCCTGGTCGGCGCGGCGTACGACGCTCAGTTTCTCCTGGCCAAGACGGAGGACATTAGCCAGGAGGTGATGGCGGAAGAGGACAACTACGTCGCCGGCATCGCGTGGCTGGAACTCAACGGCGCGGACATGACCACCAGCTCGCTCGGCTATATCGACTGGTACACGCAGAGCGACCTCGATGGGCAGTCGGCCGTCACGACCATTGCCGTCAACACCGCGATCGACAACGGGCTGGTCTGCTGCACCGCCGCCGGCAATGAAGGCCACGACGCCGATCCCGGCACGTCACACCTGATCGCCCCCGCGGATGCTTTTCAAGTGCTCACCTGCGGGGCGGTGAATTCCGCCGGCACGATCGCGTCCTTCTCATCGGACGGGCCGAGCTTCGACGGCCGCGTCAAACCGGAGGTCCTCGCCCGCGGCGTTTCCACGATGACCGTTGCCAATTCCAGTAACACGAGCATCATCGGCGTCAGCGGCACGTCGCTCTCCACGCCGCTCGTCGCCGGGGGCGTCGCCCTGATCCTCCAGGCCCATCCGAATTGGAACGCTGACAAGGTCCGCCGGGCGCTCTTTCACACCGCCGACTACTTCTTTCCCAATTTGTACTTCGACGCCAGTTACGTGCAAGGCTATGGGATCATCGACGTGATGGCGGCCATTGAGTTTGT
>CAYMXF010000484.1:0-2500 GCA_964393935.1 uncultured Planctomycetaceae bacterium | reverse complement strand
GCGCCAAAAGCGAGCACGGCCTGCCCGTCTTCGACACCGTCGAGGCCGCCGTCAAAGCAACCGGCGCGAACTGCTCGCTCATCTTCGTCCCCGCGGGCTTCGCCGCCGACAGCACGATGGAAGCCGCCGCGGCGGGAATAAAGCTTCTCGTCCTGATCACAGAAGGCATCCCCACCCTCGACATGGTCAAGGCCAAGAAGTTCATCACCGACGCCGGCTCGACGTTGATCGGCCCGAACTGCCCCGGCATCATCACGCCCGGCGCGGCCAAGATCGGCATCATGCCCGGCTACATCCACAAGCCCGCCGACGGTTCGACCAAAAACATCGGCCTGATCTCGCGCAGCGGCACGCTCACCTACGAAGCCGTCTGGCAGTGCTCGACACGCAACATCGCCCAGACCACCTGCGTCGGCATCGGCGGAGACCCCGTCAAAGGTCTCAACTTCATCGAACTGCTCGGCATGTTCGACAAGGACCCCACCACCCACGCGATCATCATGATCGGCGAGATCGGCGGCACCGACGAGGAGCAGGCGGCTGATTTCGTAAAGAAGAACGTGAAGAAGCCCGTCGTCGCCTTCATCGCCGGCCGCACCGCCCCGCCCGGTCGCCGCATGGGCCACGCCGGCGCGATCATCTCCGGCGGCCAAGGCACCGCCGAAAGCAAAATCGCCGCCCTCAAGGCCGCCGGCATCCACGTCGCCGACAGCCCCGCCACCATCGGCGAAACCGTCGCCCGCGTGCTCGGCGTCAAATGACCGTTACCAAAGGATTCCAATGAAGATCAATTTAACCGTCATCATTCTGGTACTGTCCGCTTCCTGCCAATTCCTGTCCGCCGAACCCGCGAAGCAGGCCGCGCCACTCGTCGAACAATTCCTTATCAAAGGCCAGCTCGCCGAAGGCGAAAAGGCCCTCAACGAAGCGATCAAGAAATCGCCGCAAGACGACGATCTTCAGTTCCAGCTTGGAACGGTGCAATTCCTCCGCGGCGTGGAGCGGCTCGTCCAATCCCTTCACGCCTACGGCTTGACCGAAAAACTCAGAATGATCCCCCTTCTCGATCTTCCCCTTCCGCCGAACCTCGCGCCCAGGACGATCACCTACGAGGGATGCCGCAAGATGATGGAAGACTGGCTCGCCGATCTCCAGCGAGTCGAAGCGACGCTGGCGAAGGTCAAACGGGAGGACGTCAAGATGTCGCTTCACTTCGCCTTGATTCGCCTCGATTTGAACGGCGACCGGAAGGCGGAAGACGACGAAACCCTTTGGAAGATCTATGCCCGCCTGAACCGGGGAGGCGGCGATGTCGGGGAGGCCGCGAGTTTTGTCATTACCTTCGATCGAGCCGACGCCCTTTGGCTTCGCGGTTACTGCCATCTGCTGATGGCGATCGACGAATTTTTCCTCGCTTATGACTTTCGCGAACTCTTTGAGCGCGCCGGCCACGTGCTGTTCCCGAAGGTGGATTCTCCGTATCCCTACTTGCAGACCGGACCCCGCGTTTTCGAGTATTCTCAGGTCGATCTCACCGATGTGATCGCCTTCATCCACCTCCTTAATTTCCCGGTCAAGGACCCCGAGCGGACCAAGAAGGCGCTGACGCACCTCGAATCCATGACCCGCCTAAGCCGCGAGATGTGGAAGCTCGTCCTGGCCGAAACCGACGACGATCGCGAGTGGATTCCGAGCCCCAAACAGCACGGCGTCATCCCAAACGTCCGCGTCACGGACGACATGGTAAAAAACTGGTCGATTTTCCTTGATGAACTCGACGCCATCCTGGCCGGAAAGAAACTCATTCCCTTCTGGCGATCCGCCGATGGCCGCGGCGTCAATATCCACAAGATCCTCACGGAGCCGCGTCCTTTCGATCTCGTCCTCTGGGTGCAAGGCTCCGCCGCCGCGCCCTATCTCGAAAAAGGCCCCGTTACCACGCCCGAAGTCTGGCGAAGATTGCAAGATACCTTCGAAGGCAACTTCATCGGTTTCGCCATCTGGTTCAATTAAGCGCAAACAAAAGCCCCGGCCAAACTCTTGACCGGGGCTTGGTACGCTTGGTACGTTGTCAATCCACGATCGCTGCGATCAGCCCTTGTACTTCACGCTGCAGCCGTACGGCTTCGTCTCGGCATGGGCGACCGCCTTGCCGGCCAGGATCGAGTCCAGGGCCTCGCGGACATAGTTTTCCTTGGCCTTGCCCTTCTTCTCATTGCTCTGATCGTTGTCCATCGCACCGGAATAGCGCAGCTTACCGTTCTTGTCGATCACGAACATGTGCGGCGTCGTCTTCGCGCCGTACAAGTGCCCGACCTTCCCGTCGGCGTCGATCAGGATGGGCCAGGAAATCTTCCAATTCTTCTTCGCCTCGGCGTCCTTGCCGTAGTTGGCGTGGCCGGAATGTGTCGAGTCGATCGAAAGGATCACGACGTTCTTGGAGTTGTAGCTCTTGTACAGATCCGCCACCGTCGTCTGCTTCTCATGATGCAGCTTCACG
>CAYMXF010000483.1:0-2504 GCA_964393935.1 uncultured Planctomycetaceae bacterium | reverse complement strand
GACGAACTCCTCGACGGCATCGCATAGAAATGCAACCATCTCGATGGATACCGTCCCCGACGATTACGGTACGGGCCGCATTCTGGTCGCGTGGGAAGGCAATACGATCGGCTCCAACTGTACCGGTTCGGCCATCTACGCGATTCATCTCAATAGTGATGGTTCGAGCGCGTGCGCGCCGGTCTTTCTTTCGCCGCCGGTAGGTACCTATACGGGGTTCCACACCAATGCGTACCAACCCTCCGCCGCTCTGACGGGCGACGGAGATGCCCTGGTGGCATGGACAGGCCATGCCTATGGCGCGCCGCCCGCTACCTTTCCGGAGGCCCGGGCCATCGCTTTCGCGCTGGACGATCTGTGTTCGCTCAGCCCGCCTTCGGCGCCTTTACAGCCGAATGGCGGCTATCGGGATCAGGAGATCTCGGTCGGAATCGGCAGTGTATCTTCGGTCGCGAGCTGGTCACGAGCGTCCGACACTCCGGGAGATGCGCTTCCGGGATTGCTGTACACGGTTACAGACGAAGAGCAGATTCGCGCTTGCAATCCGTGCTGGGAAGATCAATGGCGTCCTTGCGCGGCCATGCGGAGCGACTCAAAATACATCATTTGTTGGAGTGATTTCGAATATGACGATGGCTTGGGGCATACGTTCTTCGACATCCGGCTTCAGGCCTACGATGCGGATGGCAGCACTATTGGAAGCGAGGTTACCGTCAATATCCCGATCAGTGTCGTCGACTACACAACGGAGGATTCTCCTGCTGTCGCGATCGACGCTCCCGATGGAAGCGGCATCAGCAATGTCATCGTAGTCTGGACCAGTCGTCAGCCCGACGGCTGCGCCAACCGCCGCCACATCTACGCCCGTCGACTTACGTGGGATGGCGTAAGCACGCCCGCCTTTGTCAGCGAGCAGTTCATGGTTGATAATGACACGTCCTTCAAGCCGATCAGCGCCACTCTTGCTCATCCGACCGTCGCCTTGACGACCGACCCCGACCATCGGGGGCGCTGGGTCGCGGCGTGGAACGCTTACTCCAATAGTGGCGATCCGCCGACGGACATCCACGCTCAATTCTTCGAGGCCGACGGCAAGCCGATGGGCCGGGAATTCCGGGTCAACCAAGCACACGAATCTTCCGGCACCCAATACTCCAGGTTCCTGGCCAATTCGGCGCAACACACGACCGGGTACGGCAGCACGGCGGCCTTTGCCTGGACGCGAGGCAACCTGGCGGGCGGCGCGTTCACTTTCCTCGACGTTTATTTCACGTTGCTGCCCGCCGGTTATGCCGAATACCAAGAATCACTCGCGCCCGGCTGTCTGAGGGGCGACGTTAACTTTGACGGACTTGTTAACACGGCCGACATCCCGATATTCGTAGCAGTCCTTTTGGATGGACCTCCTGGAGGCGCTTGCTCGAACATCATCGATCTTTGCCCTTACGACCTGAACGTCGACGGGGCGGTGAATGGGCTGGATGTCCAGTGTTTTACCCTCACCATCCTTGGCCTGCCTTGCAGCCCGACGACGCTTCGATTCATCGACTGCAACGCCAACAGCGTGCCGGACGGCGAGGACATCGAGAACGAGACGAGCAACGACGCGAACAGCAACAGTGTGCCCGACGAGTGCGAGATCGACTGCAACACCAACGGCGTTCCGGACGATTGGGACATCGCCTAGGCGACCAGCGCCGATTGCAATACGAACGGCATTCCCGACGAGTGCGAGGCGGATTGCAATACGAACGGGGTTCCGGACGACTGCGACGTGAATCCGGCCGACCCGGACGGCAATAGCAAAGTCAGCCCGGACTGCAACGGAAACGGCCTTCCGGACGAGTGCGAGCAGGATTGCAACAGCAACGACGTGCCGGATAGCTGCGACATCAACCCGGGCGATCCCGACGGGAATGAACGGGTCAGCGAGGATTGCAACACGAACGGCGTTCCCGACGAGTGCGACCTGGCGCTGCCGGGATTAGGAAGCCTGGACTGCAACAAGAACGAGATTCCGGACGAGTGCGACATCGCGTCGTGCGAGAGCGACCCGGCGTGCGGGGATTGCAACAGCAACGGCATCCCGGATGCGTGCGACATCACGGCGGAAATCAGCGAGGATGCGGACACGAACGGGGTGCCCGACGAGTGCGAAGGCGAAGGGATGATGGGCGGGGGATCGTCGATGATGTCCGGCGGGGAAGGGGGCGAGGAGTCCTCCTGGGATGAAGAGGCTGCGTGGGAGGAATATTACGACTGGGCGGCGGCGCAGTGCTGGGGACCGTCGTGCGAAGACCCGACCGACGAGCAGTTCGCGGCGATGGTCGCCAAACTTCAAGAACTTGGCCTGCCGGTGCAAGCGCATCCCGGCGGATGAAAACATGGGAAGGGATACTTTTGTAGAGTCGTGCGAGACGCTCGACACCGCGCCCTACCTTACACTTATTGACACGCCGGCGAGGTGAGGAGCGCGTCGACGAAGACGGCCAGGTCCGCCGGGG
>CAYMXF010000482.1:1435-2511 GCA_964393935.1 uncultured Planctomycetaceae bacterium | reverse complement strand
GCCATGTCGAATGCATCGGTGATCCGTCAGACGAACGTGCCGGGGCGGGCCGTCCGCCGTGGGAAGGTGCGGGATATTTACGACCTGGGCGAGCGGCTGCTGATCGTTACGACCGATCGGCTTAGCGCGTTTGACTGCGTCCTTCCCGATCCGATTCCCTACAAGGGGCGCGTCCTGACCGGATTGAGCCGGTTCTGGTTCGATCGGTTCGCGCCCGTCTGCCGTCACCATTTGATCCACGTCATCGACCGCGATGTTCCGCCGGGATTTGAGGCGCTGGCGAATGATCTGCGCGGCCGGGCGATGCTTTGCCGCAAGGCTGAGGTCGTGCCGATCGAGTGCGTCGCGCGCGGGTATCTGGCGGGCAGCGGCTGGAAGGAATATCTGGCCAATGGGACGGTCTGCGGCGTGAAGCTCCCGCCGGGGCTAACGCAGTGTGCGCGATTGCCGACGCCGATCTTTACGCCGGCGACGAAGGCGGAGAGCGGACACGACGAGAATGTCTCTTTCGAGCGGGCTTGCGAAATCGTCGGTCAGGACGTGATGACGGAGCTGCGCGACAAGACGCTCGATCTGTATGCCAAAGGGGCGGAATACGCCCTTTCGCGCGGGATCATTCTGGCGGACACGAAGTTCGAGTTCGGTCGGACGCCAGAGGGAATCATCCTCATCGACGAAATCCTTACCCCGGATTCAAGTCGCTTTTGGCCGGCGGATCGGTACGCCCCGGGCCGCGACCAGGAGAGCTTCGACAAGCAGTACGTCCGCAACACTCTCGAAGGATTATGCGCCAAGGGGCAGTGGGACAAGACGGACCCCGCGCCGCGGCTGCCGCACGACGTGATCGAGGCGACGAGCGCGCGTTACATCGAGGCGTACGAGCGATTAACGGGCGAGGACTTTCTCAAGTGACAGCGGGCGAGACGCCCCCGCGTACAGCGACGAGTGAAGATTCGCCGGGCGGTCTGCGCCGAATCCTCGGGCCGATCAGCGTCGTCTGTGTCGGCGTCGGTGGGGCGATCGGGTCGGGTATCTTTGCCGCGCCGGGCGAGGCGGCCCGCACCCTTCATTCGCCG
>CAYMXF010000482.1:0-1335 GCA_964393935.1 uncultured Planctomycetaceae bacterium | reverse complement strand
CTGGGATGCGCGGCAATCGCCGCCGTAGCGGTCGTCAACTCGATGGGCTTGAAGACCGGCGCCGTCACGCAAAACGTCCTGACAACGCTCAAGACGCTCGCGTTGTTGGCGATCGCCGTCGGCGCCTGCATCGTCACGACGCGGATGACGCCGATCGAGTCCACTCGGGCAACGACGAGCCCCGCATGGTCGCTGGAGCCTTTCTTGCTCGCTTTGCTTCCGGCGTTTTGGTCGTACACCGGCGCGACGGATTCCGCCAAGCTGGCCGAGGAGGTGAAGGACGTGCGCCGCTCGCTTCCCAAGGCGCTTTGCGGCGCGGCTCTCGTGTTGACGGCCGTCTACTTGTTTTACAACTACGCGTTGTTCTGCGCGCTGAGTCCCGGGCAAATGGCCGGCCATCGGAGCGTCCCCGCGATCATCTATGCCGGGTATCCCGTCGTATCGCGGCTCATTCTGCTGGCCAGCGCGCTCATTTGCCTGGGGGCGATCAGCGCCGTCTTGCTCGCCAACATCCGCGTGGTCTATGCGCTGGCCCGCGACGGACTGACGTTCGCTCCGCTGGGGCGGATGTCGCGGCATCAGGCCCCGGTGGCGGCGATTGCTCTCGGGGCGATTCTCGCCGCCGCGTTCGTGCTCTTTCGCTCGTTTGAACAGATACTGCGGATTTATTTCATGGCCAGCACGGTGCTCTTTGGGCTGACCTATCTGAGTTTGATTATTTTTCGGGTGCGCGATCGCCGGGCGGGCAGCGGCTTTCCGGCAAGCGTCTACCAGACGCCGCTGGGCGTGCCGGTCGCCGTCTTACTGGCGGCGATCGAGGCGATGATCGGGGCGAGCATCCTCACGTCCGACATTCGTGAGGGGGGAAGAGACAGCCTGTGGACGCTCGCGTTCTTGGCGGCGATGGCGATGTTGTATCTCGTTTGGAAGAAAGTCTATGGGTACAGAGGGTCCGCGTAGCGCCAAGTGATTGCGCGAGGCGGGCGTGGCATTGCCAAGAACGCCGATTATGGCTGGCCGAGCTTGCCGTGCGTTCCGTCGCACCAGGGCTTGTTACCGCTCTGGTGGCATTGGCAGACCGCCTTCTTGCCGGTATCGGGTACGTCGATGACGATCGGCTTGAGGCCGGTGCCCAGGCGCGAGTGCGATCCGTCGCAATAAGGCAGCGTCGCGCTGTGGCCGCATTGGCAATAAGCCTTCTTGCCGGGGGTCTCGTCGAGAACGATCGGTCGCGTGCCGTTTTTGGCGTCCATGAGCGGCTCCTGTTTCGGTGATCGGGTTATTATACGCGATTCAGAAGAGTTAGACGCGGATCGTGCCTTCGAGGTAAGTGAC
>CAYMXF010000481.1:0-2522 GCA_964393935.1 uncultured Planctomycetaceae bacterium | reverse complement strand
AAAAAGCCCCCGGATGGCAATCCGGGGGCTTCGTATACTGACCACTATCCACTGATCGCTGACCACTTTCTTCTAGAACTTCACCGCCGGCGCCTCCTTCGCGCCCTCGCCGGCCTCAAAGTACGTCGCCGGCTTTACGCCCGCCCAACTCGCATACATCGACCCGGGAAACGCGCGGATGTACTGGTTCAGCGACCGCACGGCGTCGTTGTAGCGCTTGCGCATCTCGGCGATGCGGTTCTCGGTGCCTTCCAACTCGACCTGCAAGACGCGGAAGTTCTCGTTCGCCTTGAGCTGCGGATAATTCTCGCTGATCACCAGCAGCCGCGACAGATACCCTTCCAGCGAAGATGCCGCCTTGGCCTTATCCGCCGGCGTCTGCGCGCTGAAGTAGCTCTTGCGTACGTCCGCGATCCCCTGGAGCAACTCCTTCTCGTGCTTGGCGTAGCCCTTCACCGTCTCCACGATATTGGGGATCAGGTCAAACCGTCGCTTGAGCACGACCTCGACGTCCGCCCAGGTTTTTTTCACCGTCTCGTCTTTCGAGATCGTGCCGCGATAGCCGCTATACCCGCAGCCGCCGACGAGAACCGCCCCGCCGACCAGGACCGCCAGAAAAATCAGAATCACTTTTGATGCACTCATACCGGTACCTCCACTGAGTAGGGTTGCCCCGCAGGCGCCGCAATATTTCGCGCCGGCCGGATTGTTGTCGCCGCATTTCACGCAAACGCCCATATCATTGACTCCTCATTGCAGTTTGTTGCCGGATTCGTACGCGATCAGCGTTGCGCCGCGAAGAGGCAAGGGGGCTTTGAGCGATCCGCCAAACGGCAAGCTACTTCGTTAGACTTTTGCTAATACGTCGCCTCGGTTGCTACCAACTTCCTCCCGCGCCGCCGCCGCCGAATGATCCACCGCCGCCTCCGCCAAATCCGCCGCCGCCTCCGCCGCCACCAAATCCACCGAAGCTCGACCCGCCCGACCAACCCCCGCCGCGACGGCCGCTGTTGAGCAGACTGTTCAGCAGCACCGCGTTCCAAAACCACCCGCCGCCCCATGTTCGGTAAGAACGACCTCGCGCAAGGGAATTACGCATCACCGCGATGAAGATGAACAGTAGAATGATCGAGGAACCGCCGCAAGCGCCGAAAATATTCCCGCCGGTGCCCCGCCCTCGTCCTATGGATGGTCGCGGCACGCCGGTCAGTTGCACTTTCGCATCTTCCGCGATCTTCTGCGCCAGCACCGCCGTCCCATCAAGAATGCCCTTGCCGTAGTCACCCTTCCGAAAGTTTGGCAGGAAATACTGCGACGCCACCTGATCGCAATAGATGTCCGGGATCGCATGTTCAATCCCCTCGCCGGACAAGATTCGCCATTTATGATCTTTGACAGCGATCACAACCAGCGCCCCGTTGTTCTTCCCTTTTTGACCCAAACGCCACCGCTTGAATGTCTCCTTGCCGAATTCGTAAATGTCGCGGCCGTTCGTCGTGTCGATCGTCAGCACCTTGAGCTGCGCCCCGGTCTTCTGCTCCAACTCCAGGAGCCACGCATTCACCTGCGCCTCGGTCTGCCCATCGACGACGCCCGCGCGGTCGATAATGCCGGTGCGGGGGGTATCGTCCGCGAAGGCTGGAATTGCTACGAACAGAATGCACACCGCCATCAAACAAAATGACGAATGACGAATGACAAATGACGAAACCCGACGGCCAGGCAACGTGCGTGTCGCGCTCCCTTTCGTCATTCGTAATTCGTAATTCGTCATTCTCGGTTCGCCATCGCCGCCAGCGCCCCGACATCCTCATACAACGCCGTGAACGCCTCCCATCCACGCGGCGACGCGGTAATCATCGCCTGCCGCAAACCCGCGAGCGGTCGCTTCGTCAGTTCCGCGCACCGCGCTAGCACTTCGTCAGCCGGCAGATACGTCCTAACGCCGTCCAGCCACAAGAATCCGCGAAGCGTTCGCAAGACGTGAGCGCCGATGTCCGCCTCCAACTCCGCGAGCACCGCCTCGCGCCCCGCCGCCGCCAAGAGCCCTTGGCGCATCCGCATCCCGATCCGCTTCAGTTCCCGTTCGCATTGCAGCCGCAGGTGCTCCGGTTTCAACTCGAGCGCGGCGAAGCAATCCCGCCCGACGAGCGTCGCGTGGTTCTGCTGAATCTCCAGCAGCTCCAACGGGAAGCTATCCCGCGACGCCTCGATGAACTCCGGCGTCATCACCAGTGGCGCGGCAATCCCCCGCCGCCCCAGCCGCGCCCCTTGCTCGCCGAGCCGCCGCAATTCCTTCAACTCCGCTTGCCCCAGCACCATCACGCTCGTCGCCGCGTGACGATCGTCGAATCCCGGCGCCAGAACAGGCCCGTACAACGCCAGCCCGACCAGGTTTCTATCGAATTGCTCGACGACCTGCCCGGCGAATTCGCGCAGCGCCTCGCGCAACGTGGACGACTCGACTCGCCCCAGCGCCGCCTCGTTGATCTTCACGCCTTCTTCAGCCATTTCAACTCTCC
>CAYMXF010000480.1:0-2522 GCA_964393935.1 uncultured Planctomycetaceae bacterium | reverse complement strand
CAGCTCCGGCTTGCGACCTGGCCCGAGGTCGAGGCGTACCTCGCGCGTTCGACCGGCATCCTCGTGCCGATCGGCTCGACCGAGCAGCACGGCCCCAGCGGTTTGATCGGCACCGACGCCATCTGCGCCGAGGTGGTCGGCCACGGCATTGGCGAGGCCACGGGCGCGCTCGTCGCGCCGACCGTCGCCGTCGGCATGGCCCAGCACCATATGGCGTTTGCGGGCTCGATGACGCTGCGCCCCGCGACGCTGATCGCCGTGATCCAGGACCAGGTCATCGGGCTCGCGCGCCACGGCTTCGACCGCTTCCTGTTCCTCAACGGCCACGGCGGCAACATCGCGACGATCCGCGCGGCCTTCGCCGAGGTCCACGCCGAGGCGAGCATCGGTTCCGGCAACGCGCGCCCGCTCCGGCTCAAGCTCCGCAACTGGTGGGACACGCCCAAGGTCAAGGCGATCTCGGCCGAGCTCTACGGCGACAACGAAGGCGACCACGCGACCTGCAGCGAGATTGCGCTGACCCAGTTCGCCTACCCCGACGCGAACAAGCCGGCCGCGTTCCAGGGCCGGGCGCCCAGGAACACCGGGTTCGGCGACGCCGCTGACTATCGCAGCCGCTACCCGGACGGGCGGATCGGCTCGGACCCCTCGCTCGCCCGGCCCGAGCACGGACGAAGGCTCTACGAGGCCGCCGTCGCCGACCTGGCCGAGGACTGGCGCGCGTTCCTGGCCGAGGCGTGAGTGCGTTCAAGAGCAGCCACATAGGCCTGACTCCCGCACATTGAGTTCGTCATGGCGAGGCCGCATTTTCTTGCGGCCGCGGCCATCCAGGGTTGCAAGGGCAATGCGTTTGCCACTGGGTCGCCACGGCCACTCCCGCCATCGCAACGCCGCGCCCCTCAAGCGCAACGACGAGCTGCTCGACGCCCTGCCCATCGGCGTCATCGCCTTCCCCGGTTCGGGCATCTCCGCCAACCTCGCCGACAAGGCCCGCAAGATGGGCATCCCGGTGTGGCGGTTCACCGAGGAGGGCGGCGCCTAGGCGCCGTTCTCTTTCATATCTGTCGCTGCCGGACGCCAATGTCGGGCTTGCGCCAAATGCGAGCATTACTTACGCCCCGCGCCATAGCGCTGATTGCGATGTCGCGTAGAGCGCGTCAGTTAGCACGCTGAGCTCTTTAGCTGCTCAAGGCTCTCCCTGAGCCCGAGAATCTTCGTTGTTATTCGCGTGCCGTATTTTCTGTCCAGCTTCGCCTGCTGAGCCAAATTGACGAACTGCTTTTCTCCCACCACCTCGTCCGCGTACGGAATGATCGCGCAGAACGACTGCATGTCCCTGAAATCATTCTCTTCAATTGGTCGAGTCTGGGCCTCAAGCCGGAGCGCCATTTCGCGTTCGATGTAATAAGTGGGAACGTCATTGATTATTCGGCAAGCATTTGTGCCCCCGATGTCGGCAACGGTTTTCCACGGGATTCCTGCCTTGTTTGCGAACCCGATGATCAACTCATTCTCGTTGAACAGTAAGATTGCGCTGTAAATCTTTCGACGAAGGGACGGGCTTTCGTTCGCATGCTGCCTGCGACGATCTTCAATTCGTTGCCGCAGGCGTTCCGATCCGTCGGAGAAGTTTTTGACGGCAGCGATCCTGACGTCATCTGGCGTAGCAACCAGAAAATCGTAGAGGCAATGAGCAGGGCGGTTGCGAATGAAGTCGATGATCCTTTGGGAAATCGGAAACCCAAATCTTTCGTCACCCCATTCCGCAAATGCTTCGAAAAATACATTTGATAAAAACCAATTTTTTTCACGAGGCGCCCGGGATAAGCCGTAGGCGTTGCACAACACTTCGGTGACCTCTGCTTCAAGACGTTTGTGTCGATCACGAAAAACAAGTCCCCTGCTGAGAAGCGCTTGGGCGGATGCGAGATCATGCCGCCGTTCTGGATCGTTGATTTTGAGGGTCTCGTAAATATTTGTGGCTGTAAGCGGCAAGGCCAGACGGCCGGCGCCTACTTCCTGACTTATGGTCTCTACGAGGGCGCGCAGGTCTGGGTATTCGGCCGGATGCTTCACGGCGCGCGCCAGCTCAATCCACTTATTCTGGTCAAGGTAAACAATGTGCAGGGCCCTGTCCTTTCATCGTTTTTGCGTAAGCGATCGTATTTCTAAAATCGAACTGCGCAAAGAGGCGCGCGGCCGCTTCGGGTAAGAATCCGCGGAAAGCACTAAGCTCAAGCAGCCCTCCGACTTTACTCTGAGCAAAGTGTGGCGCCCGCGCGGGCGAGCCCGCGCGCCGGGCTCTCGTGAACCGAGCCACCTTCCGGCGTCGCGGCATGTGGGGGTTGTTCAGCATCCTGCCAGGCAGGGGGCCGGCGGCGCGCCCTACGCCTTCACCCCGCCCATGGCCGCGATCGCTTTCCAGTGGCCGGCGCCGACCGGCACGACCGAGAGCCGCGAGAACTTGACCAGGCCGAAGTCCTTGAACCGGGCGTCGGCCTTGATCGCGGCCAGCGTCACCG
>CAYMXF010000479.1:0-2528 GCA_964393935.1 uncultured Planctomycetaceae bacterium | reverse complement strand
GGCCGGTCTGGATGTTCGTCCGGACCGCGTGATTGTCCTTTACCGTGAACACGTAAGCTTGGGCGCCTTCGGTCAATATGGCCGTGGCGGGGATCGTCAGGGCCTTGGTGTGTTCGTCCAGCTTGACGACGACCTGCGCGTACATGCCGTGCATGAGGCGGCCATCCTGATTCGCCACATCAATCTCAGCTCGCATGGTCCTGGTGGCCGGATTGAGCGATGAAGCAATCCGCGCCACTTTGCCCTCGAAGGTCATGCCTTTCATGCCATAGGGTGTGACTTGGACTGCGACTCCGGAACGGATGTGCGGCACGTCTGTCTCCGGCACTTCGATAAAGATGCGAAGCTGGTCGATCCGCTGAACGGTGAACATAGGTGTCGTGCGGCTGGAGGTCGCGGATTGAACGAGGGCGCCGCGATCGACCAGTCGTCGAGCCACCACGCCATCGAACGGAGCCTTAATCATGGCGTATTCCATCAAGGTCCGTAGGCGTGAGACGGCGGCCTGAGACGTTGCGACTTCGGCTTCGGCGACTTTCACATCCGCCTCCGCGCCTACCGCCTTCGCATTGCCGAGCTTCACTTGAGCGTCGGCAACTTCGAATTCCCCTTTCGCTTGATCGAGTTCCTGATCTGGGATTGCGTTGGCTGTCCGCAGTTCCTTTTTACGATCGAAGGTAATCCTCTTGAGCGATAACTCAGCGCCGTATCGATCAAGTTCTGCGTGCACCGTCTGCACCATCGAATGTGCTTGTGCGAGTTGTGCTTCCTTGGCTCCCAAAACAGCTTCGGCCTGCCGCAGTTCGTCGGCCATCTCCGGCACGTCAATAACGGCCAATATGTCGCCAGCTTTGACCGTATCGCCAATATCAACCCGGACTTCGCGGATGTAACCGGACGCCCTCGTGTAAAGGTCGGCGGTCTCGTAAGCTTCGATGGTCGCGGGAACGTTGAGGCTGCGGAACATCGCCGCGCGCTGCGGTTTGATGACTTCGACGCTACGTGGCTCGACCGTTCCGGCCGACGGTGCCTTTCGGCCGAACCATAAGCCCCCGGCAACGATTACGATTGCAGCGGAGATGGCGAATAGACGCTTGTTGCGGTGCATCGTCATGAAGATGGCTCTATCGTAGGACGCGGGGTCGCTGTATCCCCTTTAAGAAGGGTGTAGAGGACGGGGACAAATACGATGACCATCGCGGTGGAGACGGTTAATCCACCGACGACGGCGCGAGCAAGTGGCGCGTTGGCTTCGCTTCCTCGACCCAGGCCGATTGCCATCGGCAAGAGCCCCAGGATGGCAGCCAGCGATGTCATGAGAATCGGACGGAGGCGAATCTTCGCCGCTTCGAGCACCGCTTGCGCACGCGAGACGCCACCCTTCTCGAAAAGACGATTGGCGAACTCGACGAGAAGGACGCTGTTTGATACGGCAATGCCAACCATAAAGATGACGCCAATGAAGGATTGGACGTTAATCGTGGTGCCGGTGAGGAACAGCGTTGCGAGGACGCCGATCAGCCCTAGCGGTACCGCGAACATGACGATGAATGGATCGAGGAATGAGCGGAACAGGGCGACCATCACGAGATAGACGAGGACGCTTGCGAGAGCGAGGCCAAAGCCGAGACTCGCGAAGGACTCGCGCATGCTGGCGACTTCGCCACGCATGAGAACCTTATAGCCTTCCCAGGGTTTTGGCTTACTGGCCTGCTCGGCCGCCTTATCTTCCTCCGCCATTTCCTGTCGAAGTGAGTCGAGGCCCTTTTCGATTTCAGTAGCGACCGATCCGACATCCCTCCCATCTACATTAACGAAAATATCAGTGACGCGGTTGATGTTGAGGTGGTTAATCTCCGCAGGTGCTGTGGTCCGACGAAACGATGCGATGTTCTTCAATAGCGTGGGAGGCTGCCCGCCCGCCCCGGTAATCGGCACGTGTTCGAGCGTGCTCATGGAAACGATGTCCGACTCCGGATACTGCGCGCCGATGAAATAGTGATTCCCGTTTTTGTTGTCGATCCAAAAAGACGGGCTGAAATTCACGGAGCTGTTAAACGCGGTGACGACGTTTTTGACTACGTCCTGCTGCGTCAATCCGCAAAAGGCCGCCCTTGTGCGGTCAACATCGACGGCGATTTGTGGGTAATCGAGCTTCTGTTGGATTCGCACATCGACGGCTCCTGGCACGCGCTCGCAAATAGCGGTTACCCGCCGGGAAAGCTTTGCGGCCACGTCGAGCTTGTTCCCCTCGATTTGGATGTTAATGGGCGAAGGCAGGCCGAAGTTCAATGCGGCGGTGATCATGCCGCCCGTCTCGAACGTGAACTCGATTCCGGGGTAGTCGTGGTTGAGACGGCCACGCAGCCGTCGGACGTACTCTTGGGCGCTTTCCGAGCGGTCAGGAGAGAGTTGAACGAGGAGGAAGGAATCCATCGGACCGGAATTGGGCGTGTACGCGGCTGGCCAATCAAGCAGGACGCCGATGTTGGAAATAAGCATGTTCAGGTCGTACGGTGGAATGGTAT
>CAYMXF010000478.1:0-2538 GCA_964393935.1 uncultured Planctomycetaceae bacterium | reverse complement strand
ATGGACGCAGATTGGCGCAGATGGGGAGTGGTTTTTTTGTTTGGTTGAACAAGGCGGAACAGGCTTGAACGGCCATCGCGCGGCGCGGCGGGGGAAAGTTGAATAATTCAAGAAAAAAAGAGGGTGGCTGAACAAAGCTGAATTTTGTGAATTTTCGGCGTTGGCGGGGTCGAAAACGGGGGCGCGCTCTTTCGAATTCAAGTGGAATTCAAGTTGGAAAGTTGAATCCGCAGATGGCGCAGATGGACGCGGATGGGGAGAGTTGGGGCCAGACGCGCAGGGGCCAAGGGGCTGAGGGCGCGAGGGACCAAGGGAATAAAGCAAGAATCTTCGATTCGGTGTTTGCTTTTTCATGGCGCGGAATCTTCGGGGACGAGCCATAAGCCATAAGCCTTAAGCCGTAAGCTGACGGCGGCCGGGGCGGCCGGTCTTTCGTGACTCCACCCATTACCCTTGCTCAGCGCACAAGCAAATCAGGATGGGAGCGGCAAGAAAAACGTAAGTCGATAGGCGGCTCGCACTTGGAGGCGAAAGAAGTGTTCTCGAAGCTCATCTGTGCCATCACGTCGTTCTTGCCGGACGATGGCGGGAGGGGCGAAATCGACTCCGGCCGGCGCCGGGATGGGTGGAGGATGGGAGGCGGATGGCGGCAAGAGCGCCCTTTACCTATTACGATGGGTGAACCCGACCCACGCCGCGAAGCCCGACAAGGAACCGTCGATGACCTACGAAAGCCCCGTCCGCTACGAAAAGGCCCGCATCCACGCCGCCGCGCTGTACTGCTCGGACGGGCGCGTGGGCCAGCACTTCGACGACTTCCTGCACAACGGCCTCTCCCTGCCGCGCTACGACCGCGTGTCGCTGCCCGGCGGCCCGGCATGTCTGGCCGGGCATCCGCAGGCCCACCTGGAGGAGCACGGGGTCGTGGACGAACTGAAGTTCCTGGTGGAAGTGCACACACTCAAGCGCGTGGTGCTGATCGCGCATCAGGGCTGCGCGTTCTACGCGACACGGCTCGAACTCAAGGAGCCGCGGCTGGAGCTCGTGCAGCGGGCCGATTTGGTGCGTGCCGCGGCGTTCGTGCACCGTGTCACCGGGCTGGACGCCATCGACGCCTACTTCGCGCGGCTGGTCGAGGGCCGCGTGCGCTTCGAGCGCGTCGAGGTGTGAGACGCGGCAGGGGCGAAATCGGCTCCGGCCGGAGCCGGGATGGGTGGACGATGGGAGGCCGAAGGCCCGGCCGTCTACATCTTCTGGACGTGGTCCCCGTCAAGGATGTCTTGAACCGTGATGAGCTTGATGACCCGGCCCGTCTTCTTATGGAAGGCGGCGCACTCGGTCACGGCGTCCGAGGTGTAGCCGAAGGAGACGAAGAAGCCGCGCTGGCGGTCCTCGCGGTGCATGACCGCCTCGAAAGAGTCGATGTCGGGTCGGCCCACCTTGTCCTTCTGCTTGACTTGGATCGGGTACCAATTGTCCATGAACTGATCGAAGACCGGCGACTCGCCCTTCTTCGCGCCGGGCTTGGCGGGAAGGGCCGAGACGGGGAAGATGCGCCCGTCGATGCCCATGTCACCGACCTGGGCCTTGTTGGGGATGCCGCCCATGCCGATGACCGCCCAGTTCTCGAACTCGAAGGGCGGCATGGCGCGCAGCGTTTTTTCCGACCACGGCAGATCGCGGACCACGAAGCCCTTGCCACCACGCCAGAGCGCTTCATCCTCGCGGAGCTTGCACACGTCGCGGAGGCGCTTGGCCATGACGCGGCAGGCGGTGGGCGAGATGTCGATGCCGATCCACTGGCGGCCGAGGTTCTCGGCGGCGACGAGGGCCGTGCCGCAGCCGCAGAAGGCATCTAACACGATGTCGTTGGGGTTGCTGCTGGCGTTGACAATTCGTTCGAGCAGGCTGAGGGGTTTCTGCGTCGGGTAGCCAAGCCGTTCCTGTGCCTGCGCGCTTATGGGCGGAATATCCGTCCAAACGGATTGGAGTTGCGTCCCCTCCATGTCATCGATGTACTGCTTGAATGCCGGGACACCATTTTCTTTGTCCGGCCATACAACCCGACCCAGGGCATCGAGCTGATCCAGCGCCTCTTGCACCGTCTTTGTGTCTGGCTTGGGAAGTAGCGGACGCACATAGCCCGGAACCGCCCAGTGCCTACCTGATTTGTTGGGATCAACGTCGCGCCACGGTTTCCCCGACGACCCGTTGCGGAGTCCGGACCCAGTGAGAATCGTCAGGCGATAGCGCCTGCCATCAGGGTCTGCGAAGCGGAAAAACTTCTCCTTGTACTGCTCCGTGTATTCGCTGTACTGCGCGTTCCATGTCCACTTGTCCGAGCCCGCATAGAGGAAAATGGTGTCGTGTACCGGCCCGAATCGGTTCGCGCCTCCATGCGAGTGCGTGCGCTTCCAGACGATCTCGTTCAGAAAATTGTTCTCGCCAAGAATCTGGTCCAGCATCACCTTGACGTAGTGGCACGCGTGCCAGTCGCAGTGGTAGTAGAAGCTGCCGGTCTTCTTGAGCACGCGGGCC
>CAYMXF010000477.1:0-2547 GCA_964393935.1 uncultured Planctomycetaceae bacterium | reverse complement strand
ATCTCGTGGTGGAGCTTGGCCCGCGACCACAACAGCGAAACCAGCGCCGCGATCAGGGAGCGGATGATCGTCTCCATCGCCGAACATCGTTATCCGATTCGCCCTGCCAGGTCGACCAATCCGTCGAATCGAATTGTCGGTACGCACAGGATCAACTGCTCGCTGCCGCATTAGTCGCTTGCAGGAGGCAGCGACCTCCCGCCCGCGGCCCGGGTATTGCGCGACCACCGGTCACGTGTACGATTGACCCTCATGGTTGGCATCTCCCCGCCGCGCCACCGACCCGCGCCGCCATCCGGCTCGCCGCGCTCGAGTGATTATCGCAAGGTGACTCGCGGCGAGATCGCGCGCATCTTGGCGGCGCATCGCCTCTATCTTGAAACGGCGCGGCATCAGGGCGTGCGCGCAGATATGCGGCGGGTCGATCTTGCCCGGATCTGTTTTATCGGGGTCGATTTGCGACGCGCGCGATTGGGCGGCGCGATGCTCGACGGAGCGGATCTTTCGAGCGCCGATCTGCAGAATTCCAACCTAATCGGCGCCAGCCTTCGGGGAGCCTGTCTCCGTGCGGCGAGGCTTTCATCAGCGCGGATCAGCGGCACCAACCTCGCGTCGGCCGATCTCGCGTCGGCGGAGTTGGGCGGCGCGGACATGGAGTTTGCGTTTGCCGAAGACGCGGTACTGACCGGCGCCTGTCTCCGCGACGCGAATCTCAGCGGCGCGAACCTCGATCGTGCAAACCTCCAAAAAACCGACCTTCGCGGGGCCAATCTGCGAGGGGCAGGCTTGCGGGGGGCAAGGCTTGACGGCGCTGATCTCCGCGGGGCGCGTCTCGGCGGTGCGTTTCTGCTCGACGCCTCGCTGCGAGACGCCGATCTTCGTGGCGCCTACCTCCGCGTGGCGAAGCTCGATAATGCCGACCTGTCCGGCGCCGATCTGCGAGAGACGGAGGGTCTCAATCGTGCCCAAATCGATGCCGCGCGCCGCGATCGCCGCACCAAGCTGCCGCCCGCTCTGTTTGGATAGGACCAGCATGGCGAATGAAGAGCACGTCGCTCGCTTGCGCGAAGGTATCGCGGCATGGAACGCGTGGCGGCACGACCATCGGGACGTCGCTCCCGACCTTCATGGCGGAGCCCTTCGCGGTCTCGATCTGTCCGGGGCCGACTTAGCCGGGGCCGATCTCCGCGCGGCAGACCTGCGCGGCGCAATATTGCGGGGCGCGCGGCTCGCCGGCGCTCAGCTCGCCGGCGCCAACCTGTTCAAAGCCATCCTCGACGATGCGGATCTTGAGGGTGCCGTCCTGACCGGAGCGCGATTTCTTAATTGCGCGCAGCTCATCGTTGCGACGAACTGGCAGTTGGCGCGCCGCGACCTGTCCCTCGGCTGCGGTGCGCTGATTCCGACGGAGTAGCTGGAGTCCGGTGACATGTCGCTGGTCATTATTGGTGGCGGTCTTGCTTGTACCTCGCCACTGCCGAAGGCACCACGCATGCCATCTGTCCTTGTCGCAAACTCAAACCCGGACATAGCGATGGTGTAGTCCTCCGAGAATTGGCCGCGGGAGGATGCGGCCGATAGCCTGGATTGGACGAGATACGGGTGCGTCCTTGTTCAACGACAGATGCCGGCGAACTTGGTTGGAGTAAGTCATGTAGACCTCAAGAATGAAGCGAAGATGCCGCTCCCCGAACACGATGGCATAATCCAGGTATTCGCGGCGGATCGAGCCGATGAGTCTTTCGACATATGCGTTCTGCCAAGGCGATCGAAGAGATGTCGGTCGGTCACGAATACCCATTGCTCGTAGGCGCCGGATGAAGACTTCGCCGTAGGCATTATCCCGGGCGCGGATGATGGAACGTGGCGCTTGATCCCAGCCACAGGCTTCCGTGATCCGACGGGCGATCCATTCCGCGGTCGGATGTGAGGCAACACCGAGAAACATGATTTGCCGCCGGCCGTATCGAAGCATCAGGAATCCATAGAGCAATCGAAACGACACCATCGGCACGACAAAGAGATCAATCGACGCGAGACCGTCGGCGTGATTTCGAAGAAACGTCCTCCAGCCTTGCGACGGCGGGCGTCGATACCGAGCCATATATTGGGCCACTGTCGTTTGGCCGACATCGATCCCAAGTTTGAGAAGTTCCCCATGGATCCGAGGAGCTCCCCAGAAGGGGTTTTCCAAGCTCATTTCACGAATGAGTCGACGGATCTCACCTTCTGTCTTCGGCCGACCGCCGCGTGACCGTGACTTCCAACGCCCGTCGGCTCGGAAGCCGCGGCGATGCCATCGAACAATCGTTTCAGGCTTGATGATCGCGATGGCGACCGGCATCGTCGGGACCAGCCGATAGAGCGACACGAAATCAATCGATCGACGTTCGTCAGTAACACCCTTCGTGGTGCTTTGCGCCGGAGGACATTGATCTGGTGACGGAGGACGAGAATCTCCGCTTCAAGCCGCACCCGGGACTTGAACAACGACACGAGCAAGCCGCGCAACAGAGTTAAGGAGACCGATCATCCGGCCGAAGCATC
>CAYMXF010000476.1:0-2549 GCA_964393935.1 uncultured Planctomycetaceae bacterium | reverse complement strand
CTTGACCGGGTTTCACTTTTACGCTAATATCATAAGGGATGCGGTTCAAATGGACCGACTGGAACCGTGACCACCTCGCTCGTCACCGCGTTCGACCGGAAGACGCCGAGGAGGTCCTACGATCGAGGCGCTCGCTTCATAGCGTTCGACGCGACGGAACGATGGTCACGATCGGCCGGACTTACGCCGGCCGTCGGTTGTTCGTGGTGTGGCGCGAAGAGGACGCTAAGGACATCTTCGCGGATTTGGAGTCGATCATCTTCGTAATAACGGCTTACGACGTGTAAAATGGCAATGACACGAAGGAAACGGAATCCTAAGCGGCGATCGGTTCAACGGTTGGACGACCTGGAACAGATCGCGCGACAGGCGCCCAAGTCGTGGCGCAGCATCAGCGCGCTTCGTCGCGCGGGCTTTGTGCGGGTCGCCGGCGGGCTGAAGGCTGCGGTGGCCTCGTCGCGCCTTGGCCGTCTCGCACGACAGATGTTTCATGCCAGACGGCGCGCCGGTTTGACACAGTCCCAAGTCGCACGACGGATGGGGACGACGACATCCGCGATCTCACGAATGGAAAGCGACAATCCCGGCAATCTCACACTCGGTACGCTCGAACGCTACGCCGCCGCCGTCGGGGCCGATCTGCGATACTCGCTGGTGGCGACGGATTGAACGTCGAATACTTTTAGTCGCCCACTGAGCACTGCCACCCTACTCAAACCACCCGCGCGGCAACTTCCACACATAGCAACGATTGCTCCCTCCATATAGTGCGCCCCGACTTGCGATGAAGGCAATTAGATTCGAAAAAACGCCAGAAAATGACCGATGGTTCGCCACAAGCGGTGCGATCGGCTGCTGTCCCCGGATTCGTAGATCCGATTCTCTATCACCGTCTCTCCGCCTTCGAGGAATCGCCACAGGATTTGGCCGAAAAAGACGTTTGCCACATGTGAAATCTGCGTCGTTGGTGCTGGAAGGGCCGCAATGAACGGCCGTTGGATGTTGAAGGCCAGAACTTGCTCGGGCTGAAAGTCAATGGCTTCGCTCGCCTCGATCGGAGACGGACCGTACAGGAGTACCGTGGCTGGCCCTTCAAATACCGTGAAGAAATGTTTTCTCAAGCACCAGTAGACAGGCGCAATCTTGATGTGCGTGTGAACGCTATTCGTCGCGCCACTGAAACCCACAACAACGCGGGCGTCCACGAAGTGCTTCTCACCAGCGGGAATATCGATGCTCTTGAAATTGCCTCGTGCGTGATGGCCCAACAGAGGGATGGACGACGCCTCCCCTACGCCGGCCACCCGCCGCATGCCGAAGTACCAGCCATGAATCAACCGAGCGATGGGACTTCCAAGCGGATAAGGCGGAACGAGGCGCCAGTCAAACCGCGCATGCCCTTTCAGGAGGGAGCCTTTGAAAAAAAATTCTTCTCCGGCCATGAGGCAGATCGTGCAACTGTTTGGCCCGATGGTGGATTGCACGATCGGCTTCCTCAGACGCGTCCGACGCCGATCCACTGGCGAAGGAGAACTAATCGGAATGCGATGCGCAGCGTGACCATCGCGCTCGCGAAAAGCAACATCACATGCAAGAAAGGGCGAATCCAGTCGTTCCAGGCGACTTCTGCGTAGAACGCGACGAACTGCTTCATCTTCAAGGACGCGACCAGCTTCTGAACCTCCTCAAGCCGGCCACGCTTGAGGTCTTTCTCCTTAGAGAATCGAACTACATCCGAATTCGTCGATTCGAGCTTGCGGCCCAACTCCGCGATCTCGTTGTTTAGCCGATCGTAGGCCGCCTTGTTAAGCCTCCACTTTCCATACAGCCCCCAGTAAATCAGTTCACTCGGGCTGATGAATACAGGACCTCCAATGGTGTGCGTCAAAAGGTCCGTCCACCAGGGTGGTTTTGTGGGTTCTGGACCGGGATCGAACAACTGAGACCGCTTTTCACCAAGTCGCAGTCCGAGTTCCTTTACAGCCGCGGCGGCGTTATTGAGTTTTTCTTCGACGGCGAGAATCTCGTTTTCGATCTTGGGTTTCTCAACAAGTGGGCTTTCGATCGGCACTGGGCGGGTTTTCCATTCGCGGTAAACCCAAACCGACAACGTCATAACGACTAGCATCCCTGCGACGATGCCTGTAACGGCAACCCAGTCCCCTGTTTGCATCGGGCGCCGACCTACGCAGCCTGAAAGCGATGATTGGGGCTCAACCAATTACCGCCTCCATGAATCCCACAACTCTTCTCGTAAGCATCGCCACGTCCTCCAATTCCGACCGAAACAGGACACATCACACGTGGGTTGAGTCACCTGCTCTCCGCATTTCTGCCCTCCAGAATCCGCAATCAGCCAAACCGCCCGCGCTCCTTCGGCGCGCTCGAGCGCAACAGGTTGAGCTGATAATCGCCCAGATACCCCTTCGCCTGGAAGTGCTTGAACAGTTCTTCCACGGTGGTGAAGACCCGCGTCGCCGTCTCGGTCACGAAAGGCGATGGGTCCTTCTTCGGCCGCCAGATGACATAGACTTCCTTCGTCCCCTCGA
>CAYMXF010000475.1:0-2549 GCA_964393935.1 uncultured Planctomycetaceae bacterium | reverse complement strand
GTGGCGGTGGACATGACGAGAGCCCTTTCAAAAAAAGATCTAGGCGTTTTCCCTAGCCGTCTTTTATCGCTCCGACGGACCAGTCACTTGATATGCCTCTGCACGCTGTCCAATAAGCTCTTTGGAATGGCTTACCCTTCCGCTAACAAAAGCGGTGCTCACTTGGGCTTGCCGTTTGGCGGATTCTCCCCAGGTAGGTCCGCTTACCCCGCCCGCGATACGCTCGTATACATTTGTCGATACCGCGGAATCAGGACCTTCCAATCGAATCGCTCCCGAACCAACTGCCGCCCCTTCCCGCCCATGGCGGCAAGCTCGGCGTCGTCCATCGTCACCATCCCCCGCAGCGCCGCGGCGATCTCGTGACGCGTCGACGAGACGATCCGCCCCGCGCCGGCGGCTTCGACTTCCGGCATATTGCATCCGTCCGAAATCACCATCGGCAGCCCCGCCGCCAGCGCTTCGAGGATCGACATACTGAGCCCCTCGCTCATGCTCGGCTGCAAGAGCAGCTTCGCATGGCCCAGGCACGCCAGGACTTCTTCTCGATTAAGCGTCCCCGTGAACGTCACGCGCTGAGTCAAACCCTTTCGCGCGACGGCCGCCTGGAGCATCGATTGAATGCCGATCTCGTCCGGCCCGGCGACAATGAGGTGCCAATCGGACCCGGCGGCGAGCACGTCAAAACATGCCTGCATCCCCTGCACAATCCCCTTTTGAGGATGAATTCGCCCGAGGATCACGAGCCACTTTCGACCGGTCAGTTCGGGGAATCGGCTCACCAGCCGATCCGCCGATGGAAGTTTTTCGTAGTCGGCGGGATGCAGCCCGTTGGCGATCACCTCGACGCGCGGATTGAACCCCAGTGCGCGGATGTACTTCGCTTCGCCCTCGGCCAGTGCGTGCAGACAAGCCGCGCGTCGCAGGTTTTTGTGCTCAAAGAGCCACCCGATAGGCCGCTTTTTCCACCAACTCCGCTGCCACGCCCACGGCATCATCATGCTGTGCGGCGTCATCACATACGGCCGCCGCGCTTTTCGCGCCGCCTTGCCCGCCGCCCAGTTCTGAC
Source organism: uncultured Planctomycetaceae bacterium (assembly GCA_964393935.1). Classification (GTDB taxonomy): domain Bacteria; phylum Planctomycetota; class Phycisphaerae; order UBA1845; family UTPLA1; genus DATEMU01. Next base: position 1,480 of record CAYMXF010000475.1, on the reverse strand, counting down.
CCGTCCATAGGCCGTGCAGATGGACGACATCCGCCCAGCACGCCAACTCGTCGATCCGCCGATTGAACTCCGCGCTGCTGCCTAGTCGCGAGCCGCCCGACGCCGCAAAGCTCAAGACCTCCACGTCGTCATAGCGCGGCGGCGTCCCGTAACGCCCGCCCGCCAGCGTCGCAATGCGGCACTCGTCCCCCGCGCGCACGAGTTCTGTCGCCAGCGCCGGCAAGACCCGGGCAATACCGCCCCAGGCCGGATCGAGAGATTGAACGACGTGCAGAATGTTCATCGCCGAGGAATCTAACCGCATTCACTGCGACCGCAAATCCGCCCTGCTTATTTTGGCGTTTTGACTTTTCGGCGTTTTGGCGTTTTTCGCCTATCATCCCGCCGACATGTGCGGCATCGCGGGCTACATCTTCCCACGCGGACTTCTGGACACCGCCATCCTAAATGCCATGCTCGCAAAGATTCGCCATCGCGGCCCCGACGGCGACGGGACGTGGACCAGTCCGCCCGACGGTCTGGCCTTCGCGCACACCCGCCTCAAAGTTCAGGACCTCACGCCCGCCGCCGACCAGCCGATGCACAGTCCCGACGGGCGATTCACGCTCGTCTACAACGGAGAGATTTACAACTTCCCCGAACTGCGCGATGAACTCCACGCCACCGGCGCGGTCTTCCGTTCGACCGGCGATACGGAGGTGCTGCTGGAGCTCTGCCGCCGACAGCCGGACCTTTCTTTCCTCCCGCGGCTTAACGGCATGTTCGCCTTCGCCTTGTGGGACTCGGCGACGAAGACGTTGACGCTCGCCCGCGACCGCACCGGTGTTAAGCCGCTGCTCTATGCCGAAACGCGCGGCGGGCTGGCCTTCGCGTCGGAGATGGCTGCGCTACGCCCCGCGCTCGCCGAAGAATCCATCGACCCCACCGCCGTCATGCAACTGTTGACCCTCGGCTTCATCGCCGCGCCGCGGACGATCTTCAACCAAGTAAAAAAACTCCGCCCTGGCTACTTGCTGCGTTACCAGAACGGATGCATCGAAGTGCAAAAATGGTCGCCCGAAATCGGCTTGCCGTTTGGCGATTCTTCCCCCTCTCCCTCCAAGGGAGAGGGCAGGGGTGAGGGTTCGAACACCAACGACTTCAATACCGCCTGCCGCCAAATCCGCGACATCTTCTCCGACGCCGTCCGCGAACGGCTCATCGCCGATGTCCCGGTCGGCGTCTTCCTCTCCGGCGGCATCGACTCCGCGATCGTGACCGCGATGGCATGCAAGGCCGCCGCCGGCCGCGTCCGCACCTTCTCCGTCGGCTTCCCCGGCCAGCCCTTCTACGATGAAACGGCGTACGCCAAGGCCGTCGCCGATATGCACGGCACCGATCACACCGTCCTACCGCTTTCGCTCGACGAAATCCGCGACATCATCCCCACGGTCCAGGCCCATCTCGGCGAGCCCTTCGCCGACAGCTCCGCCCTGCCGAC
>CAYMXF010000474.1:0-2550 GCA_964393935.1 uncultured Planctomycetaceae bacterium | reverse complement strand
CGCTGGTCGATCGCTTCGCGATCCGCATGGGCTTGGCCGTCGTCGATCACGAAACTTGCGTCCGATCACGCGGCGCGCCCTGCACGATCTGCATCGACAAGTGCCCCATCGCCGCGGTCGCGATCCGTCTCGACGAGTCAGGCCGTGTACAAGTCATCGACCCCAATTACCCGAGCGGCCCCGGCACGACCGGCCAAGGCTGCACCGGCTGCGGGGTCTGCCAGCAGCATTGCCCGACGTCACCGGCAAAAGCGATACAGGTCATGCCGTATTGACCACGCTACGAAAAAAATATCCGCAGATGATCGCAGATAAACACAGATGTAGATTAAGGAATTCGGATTTCGGCCTGCCCTTGATGGGCCAAAGGTCTGTCAAGGGATTGCGTATCGTAAGTGCTCCGCATGCGTCCCGGAGGGACGCGGGGGTGTAGCCACGGGTGGAGGTCGCCACGGCGACCGGAACCCGTGGATCGTGTGGCGCATCATCATTCCGCCCCGGATGGGTCGGAGGATTGCGTCGCTCGGGCTGCGCGCGACAGGCTGCGCGCGAATTGGCGACTTCACGCTTCCTTCGCCCCTGCCGGGGCGAGTAGATTTTTTTTGCGATACCTTTCCTGTGGTTACGCTCATAGGGGCCGAATTGCCGCGATCGCCTTTGCGGCTAGCGATTCGGCAAATTTTGAAAACGTCAACTCCGGATTCGGCTCGCGGTAGCGGCCTTCCAACCCGCCCTCCTGATCGGAGAGCAACAGACAAGTACCGTCATAGAGCCGCTCTCGAAGCAACTTCGTCAGGAGTAGGTCGTATCGTTTGGCGTAGGACGCCTCCCGGAATTCCGGAAAGACTTTGTAGTGGGGTTCTTGTGCCCGGACCGGCCGCGTCGAGCCTGGGGATTCTTCGAGCAACATCAGATAACCGAGCCACGGCCGGTTAGACGGCTTGAAAGCGCCTTCACGATAGGCAGCCCAAAGATCGGTCGCGCTGCCCAGGGCCTCCTCGGTACGGTTGTTGTAATTGTTTCCGAAGGAGGGGCCGACGTGCGACTTAAACTCGATCGATGCAATCAGGCGTTGATCGTGGACGACGATCAGATCCCAGCATTTTTCCGGGCGGAACCAGCCGGGAAGTTCAATCCCGCGCTTCACATGCACCGCATCCGGCGGTACTCCGACTTCGGCCAGAATCCCACGGATCAATTCCACGAATCCGTTCATCTGCGCGCCACCGGTGACAGCCGATCTCGCTCCGGCATCGCGCACGCCGCTGGATTGTCCTTGTTTCTGCGACTGCGCTCGTCGGATTTCCCAGAAATGCCTGACGGCTTGACCGATCCTTGCCTCGATTGGAGTCGCCGCCATTGCTAGGTCCGCGTCAGGATTTCACCGGAGCAATACAAGTCGGTGGTCGCCACGGCAAGTCTTGTTCGTGCCATTTGAAAGTAAGTTGGGTCGACTTCGACGCCGATGCTGTTGCGGCCCCAGCGCGCCGCGGCGAGGTTCGTGGTACCCGTGCCCATGAATGGGTCTAGCACCGTATCACCTACGAAACTGAACATCCGAACGATCCGTTCAGCCAACTCGGGCGGATAGGGCGCCGGATGGCTTCGCGTCGAGGCGCCCGTAATATCCTGCCAAATCTGCTTGAACCATTTTTGATAATTGTCCGCGGAAATCACGCTTAACACCCGTTCTGGCTGCGTAGGACTGCGATAACCGCCCGGCTTGCGCTGCATCAGGATGAATTCGATGTCGTTCTTGACGACCGCGTTAGGCTCGTAGGGCTTGCCCAGAAAGCCGGCCAAGTTACCCGGCACTTCGTAGTTTGCGTTGGCGATTTTGTACCAAATAATGGTGGCGAGATTGTCGTAACCCAGCACGCGGCACCGTTCTTGGATTGCCGCATGAAGCGGAACTACTGTGTGACGTCCATTGTTTTTTCTGCGGGACAAACAGACGTCGCCGACTACGCAGACCAATCGACCGCCGGGTACGAGTGCGCGGAAACAGTGCGTCCAGACCCGGTCGAGAGACTCAAGAAAGTCTTGGTAGTCCACGACGTGGCCGAGTTGATCGTCGTGTTCGTTGTAACGCTTGAGCGTCCAATACGGAGGCGACGTAACGACGAGATGCATGCTATCCGGCAAAAGGCCATCGAGCTGCCGCGCATCGCCAAGAACAAGCTCGTGCTTGGTGTGTATGCGCTGCACGACCGATTCGATGCGGCGAAGACTGGTTGGGTCCCGCGCCAGCGCAGGGATGATCTGGTCGAGGTTTCCGCGCTCGGCAATCTCGGCGACCAACGCTGTGCATTCGTCTTCAACGCTAGAAAGAGACTGCATCCCGAGGATGGTATCGCGTAGCATGCTTTCCGTTAAGTCCAACTTTTTTTGCGACTCACGCCGCCTGTTCGGCGGCCGTCGGCGTCTTGTCGAGGATGTCCTTGAGCACGGCGTCGGATTCGAGGCCCTCGGCCTGCGCTTCGAAGTTCAGCAGCACGCGGTGGCGCATCGCGGGCAGGTAGACGTGGCGGATGTCCTCGAAGCCGACGT
>CAYMXF010000473.1:0-2558 GCA_964393935.1 uncultured Planctomycetaceae bacterium | reverse complement strand
GGAGCCCCAAAAGCGTCTGCCCCTGACTCGCGGCGAAGGCGGCGGCCTCCGCGAGGAACGCCGCGCTCGTCACCGCGTCCTTGTCGCGGACGTAATCGCACGGCATGTAACCATAACTTTCTTCTGCGCCGAAGATGTATCGCCGGTTCGTTCCGTCGGTTTCAAACTCTCGAATCTTCGCAGCAATCCACTTGAAGCCCGTCAAGGTCTCGACGACCTCGGCGCCATAGGATCGCGCAATCGTCTTCATCAAGTCGCTGCTGACGATGGTGCTAAGCACGACGCCGTTCTTCGGAAATCGGCCGCTCTTGGTAAGCTGCTCGCAAAGATAGTACGTCAGGAGAGCCCCGATTTGATTACCGGTCACCAGCGGATACGCGCCCGCCGCGTCGCGCACCGCGATTCCCACGCGGTCCGCATCCGGGTCGCTGGCGATGACCAGATCGGCCGACTCCCGCCGGGCCAACTCAATCGCCATTTGTAACGCCGCGCCTTCCTCCGGGTTCGGCGATTGGACCGTGCGAAACTCGCCGTCCGGCCGCGCCTGTTCGGCGACCTCGATCACGTTAGCGAATCCGCGCCGTCGCAGCGCCTCGGGAATGAGCGTTGAGCCGGTGCCGTGCAGGGCGCTATAAACGATCTTGAGCCGCCGCCCTTGTTCTTTGCATAACGCCGGCGAGAGCGACGATTCTTGAACAAGCTTCAAGAACGCCTCATCAATTTCCCGGCCGATCGTCTTCACGAGCCCTTTAGATGTTGCTTCGGTCAGCGGCATCGCGCGGACATTCGAAAAAGCTCCGACGCGACGCACCGCGTCGATGATCCGCTCGTCGTGCGGCGGGACGACCTGGCCTCCGTCGCTCCAATACGCCTTGAATCCGTTGTACTCCGGCGGGTTGTGGCTCGCCGTGACGACGACGCCCGAAGTACACTTCAAATGACGCACGGCGAACGATAGCTCCGGCGTCGGCCGCAATGCTTCGAACAAATAAGCACGGATGCCGTTGCCGGCCATGACCTCCGCGACCCGTCGCGCGAAGGCGTCGCTCATCCGGCGACAGTCGTAGGCGATGGCCACGCCGCCCTCCCTGGCCGCCTCGCCTTGTCGGGCGATGTAGTTCGCCAGCCCCTGCGCCGCCGCCCCGACCGTGTAGAGATTCATCCGATTCAGGCCCGCGCCGATGATCCCGCGCAGCCCGCCCGTGCCGAACTCCAAGTCGCGGTAGAACCGGTCCGAAAGCTCCCGCTCGTCCCCGCGCGAAACGAGATCGCGCACTTCCTGCTGGTCGGCAGGGGAGATCGCGGGGTCCGCCAGCCAGCGATCGACGGCGGTTTTGATAGTGGGTTCCACGTGTGAATCTCGCCGGAGGGCGCTCCCTCGTCATTGCATTTATCCCGCCTCCGCGCCTACGTCGCAAGGCGAAAACGGCTTTCCCCGTGGCTTGCCGGCTTGCCCTTGACATCGCTGCGATGTCAAGGGTTGGCGGATCGATCTCACATTTCGCGTGCCGGTCGCTTGCCCGTTGCCATCGCTGGGCTACAATAGGCTCCCCGCTGGATAGTGGCGGGCGATTAGCTCAGTTGGTTAGAGCGCGCGGATCACACCCGCGAGGTCGAAGGTTCGAACCCTTTATCGCCCAATCAGGTCATCTGCAATTGCCTGGGGTGGGACCCACGGAGCGGGGGGAAGCGGTGATCGTACCCGACGATCCCCGTCATAGGGGATGCGGACCAAGAAAGTCGGGTCGTCGAAGAATAAAAACAGCCTACATGGCGAATCCCCCGGCGGCGGATTCCGTTTTCCCAGGTGGGAGTTTCGTGTCGACGGAGTCGAAGGTAGGGTTTTTTGGTGGCGAGCCTTTCTCAGGAAATGGGGGCCGGTGGGCCCGGTCTCGGCGAGGCCTGGCGGGTTTTCACCGCGCCGGCGGAGCTTTTCCGCCGCGTGGAGGACACCGGGGCCTACGGCTGGGCGCTGGTCGTGCTCCTGGCGCTCGTGACGCTGACCGGCTACGTCCAGGTGCAGACCGGCCTGATCGACCGCGTTGTCGATCAACAGACCGAACAGCAGCTTGGCGAGCTGGAAAAAAGTCAGGCGAATCTCGTAGACCGCGTCCAACTTAAAGATGCGATGGACGCCGTCCGCAAGTCCGGCGAGTTCATGAAGCTGCTTCGACGGCTCGGCGCCGTCGTCCTTTCGCCGATCTACCTGCTGACCTCTTTTTTGCTGATTTCGTCGGTACTTTATGCGGCGGTCGCGCTCACCGGGCGCAAGCCGGAATACCACACGCTGATGTCGATTTGCGTTTTCGCCGGGTTCGTGGACCTCGCCGGATGCCTCTTGCGTCTGGCGATGATGATCTGCTATCGAACGACGGCTGTGGATACCTCCTTGGGAATGCTGGCCCCCGTCGGGAAGCCTACATGGCTATCGGCGGTGGACCCTTTTCGCCTCTGGTTCTGGATATTGGTGGGACTCGGGCTGGCCGTCACGCATCAACTTGGTCGCCGCGGCGCGATCGCTTGGTGTGCATCCTTGTTTCTCATCGCCTCCGCGGCGC
>CAYMXF010000472.1:0-2560 GCA_964393935.1 uncultured Planctomycetaceae bacterium | reverse complement strand
TGCACTCCATGACGGTCTTTTCCCGCCCCTCCTCCGTCGGGATGACGATCGCCCAACCGCGAATGAGGAGGAGGTCCTGATCGACCCAGAGCCGGAGGAGGTTCCCCCGATCGGGCGACGCGATCTTTTTGATGAAGACATAACACGGTCGTTCGTCGGACCAGGCGACACCCTGCAACCGCCAGCCGACGTAGCCTCGCAGACGATCCTTGTCCAGCGCCGATGCGCCGCGCTCCCAGATCGCCGGGAGGAGGAACGGCACGCCCTCGGAGAGATGGTGAGACGCGGTCTCGATGGGCGTGCGAGTGACGGCGCGGTTTCCGAGATAACGGCCCGTCGCGGAGTGATAGGTCCAACAATCCGCGCCGTGAACAATCGCGACGTCCATGTCAATTTGAAGGCGGCAACGGTCCGGACGCGCGAAGTCCCACGCGATGGGAACGACTCGCCGGGCACCGTGTCGGAAGTCGGAAAAAACCCCCCTGGCTTGGAAAGTCGTTGCCCGGGTGTGGGCTGCAATGCAGCGATCGAGGATATCGTCGGTGTCGGCGATAGAGGGCGCGGTGGGATTCGATCGAGGGCCGGCGCATCCGGGCTCGCAGACGAAACCCGCGAGACAGAGCAGAATCGTCAGGCCGGAAACCGGGCGAGTCGGAACGGAATCTATTTGGGCCGGATTCGGAAGACGCACTTCAAAGGCCCCTGGAGCGATTGAAAAGATCGGGCTTCGCTACCACGGGGCTATCTTATAGGAGCCTCCTCAAATTGTGCAGCGACACCGTCACGGCCGCCGCCACAATATCGGGCGTTCCATCGGGATGAATTTTATCAAAGCTTGCGAAACAATCGGTTGGCGCAGCGGCCTTCGTTTGGCAGAATATCCACGGTTGGGGGCACGAGGCCGCCTGAGCGCACGAGCAAGGATGAGTCCGTTGAAACAATACGCTCAGGTGGCCGAGGCGCTGCAAGGCCATCTCTCCGAACGCTTCGACGACGTGTCGGTCCGGATCGGCGACGGCATCCATTACAAGGGAATGAACGTCATCGTGACGTGTCCCGCCTTTGCCGGATTGCTGGCGGAGCAGCGATACCATCACATCGTGCGAGCGATCCCCGCGGACTTCTACGAGCGATTTTTGAGGCAGGGCGTCGTGTGGTTCGAATTGGCGCCGGGGGAAAGCGCGTCGGCCTACGTCAAAATGCCGCGATCGGAGGATATTGGCGCTGACGAAGAACTCATCGCCCGTCGGCTGAAAGCGGTCGAATTCTTCAAGCGGATTCAGACGGCGCTGGGGTCGCGGCCGGGGAGCGCCTCGGCGGATGATTTCATCGTTACAAAGCGGCTGCTCGCCGAGTCGGGGCTTGACGAAAAAGGCGTGACGCAGGCGTGCCTGTACCTCATCCGCCAAGGGGCGTATTGCGACGCGCAGGTGCTGGCGGACGTCGTGCCGAAGATGGCCGCCGGTCCCGCATTATAGGAATCAACTAGAAGCCGGTGCCGGTACCCGTGCCGGTTCCGAATCCGCCATTTCCTCCGATTCCGGAGCTCCCGCCGCCAAGCAGCAATTGGAGGGGGTAGAGACCTAGTCCGTTGAAGAGTTGGAAGAAAGAGGACGGGGCTTGATTGATGGAAGTCCTCATGACTTGAGTCAACCCCGTGCCGCACGCGGAAAGTTGGAAGAGGGGCGCCGCGGCCAGAACGATCGCCGCGCGGCGCATCCACCGATATCGAATCCATTTTCGCTGGGTCATGTCATCTGTCTCGCTTAGGGAATGATCGGATTGGGATCGCCGCCGAGCAGGCCCTGGACAACGTCGGAGCCCGGGAAATTCTGGAACACCACTTGCTGGATCGAGCCGATGAAGACCCCGAAGACCGTCTGGGCGATCTGTTGGGTGATGAGAGTGTTCAGGGCAAAGGGATCGCACGTCCCGGTGGTCTGAAAGAGCGGCAGCGCGGCCAGTGCCATGAGCAGCCCCTTGCGCCGGCGGTAGAGTCGTGTGATGAAAGATGACATGGTCTTGTCTCCATAGTTTCCTGCGAGCGGGGTTACGGGGTAAAAACTGTATCGAAAACCGCCCGGTGTCGCAACGGCGCCGGTCCCACCGACCGGTGGGGCCTCGCCCCTTATATATCGGCGGATTTGGATCGCCCTAACCAACAGTCGTTACAGAGCTTACTGTCATCTACCCTCGGGCTGGCCGGCCCGCGGCACAGCGGGCAGAGCAATTAGTGGCGGTTAGAGCAATTAGTGATGGGTATGCGGGATTGGAGCCCGCCGCGCCTGCTCCCTCTCCCTTCAACGGAGAGGGTCGGGGTGAGGGTGAATCGGGCGCGGACTCTGACTTTTCAATCCGCCTCGCCACGATCCCCGTGAAGTTTGCCTTGTGCTCCTCGACGCCCTCGACCTCCCGTTGTCTGTTCAGCGCCGATCGCCTCGGCCGGGTATTTTTTTTCGGGCATGTCGTCATCGGTATCCCGTGGAGCCGGGTTTGTTTATGCTAAGGGCCTGCCGGCGTTAAGAGTTTTCCTGGAAGGAAACCAACGCATGTCACAAAC
>CAYMXF010000471.1:0-2563 GCA_964393935.1 uncultured Planctomycetaceae bacterium | reverse complement strand
AGAGCATCGAGGTGAGCTGCGGCCGGTAGATCTGAAGGTGCGGCGACAGCGGCCGTTGTTGCTCGCTCAACGCTTCCCCCGGCGCGGTGATGACGTTAGCGAAGTGTGACGGAGTGCGCCGCCCGCGGCAAGCAGCCCGGTCGGATCGTCAGCGGCCACCGTCGTCCCACTCCTTCGTCTCGGGCGGCGGCCGTCCGTTGAAGTGGTGCGTCCGGTACGGAACTGTGCCCCTCGTGACAGTGCACCTCCTGGAAATCGCCCCTATGCGAAGCGCGTGGAGCCCGGTCCGGCCACTTTCATGCCGGACACGCCCCCACACGAAAACGATCCCTATTTCAGGAGATTGTTGAGCTGCTTGAAGATCGCTTCAAACCTGCCCTTCGTCTCGTCTGAAACTTCTCCCCAGAGCGCCCCGACATTTTCCGAGAAATACCGGGCCGGCCGATAATGGCCGAACCCGCCGAACTTGAAGGGCTTGGCCGCAAGAAAAGCTTCGATGGCCCGCAAGGTCCGTGGCTCTCTTGCATTGAGGGTTGCGACATCGATCGGGATTTGAAGCTCCTTCGCGAACTCCCGGTTCACTAGGCCGACATAGAAGTCGCGTCTGAATAGGTCTTCAATGTCCGCTTCGTCCTGGTCCAAAAAATCGGCGTAGGTGAGCACCTGCTTCTTTTTCAGGAGCTTCTTCTTGTACAAATCCTCGATGATGGGCCGGTCCCTGCCCTGGATATCAAGCAGCGTGGCGACATTCATGCCCTTCTGCGGAGCAAGAAGAGCAACGAAGGCCGGGACCTTGGCGCTCCCCCCGACCGGCGTGATGACCCATTGCTCGGAAAGCCCGGTGCGCCCCTCGCGCTCGAGCTGACCGGAAACCGCCCTGAGAAACAGCATGTCGGCGGGGCCTTCGACGACAATCGAATTCGGACCGATGAACAGCGTTTGCTGAATTTCGTATCCAAGAGCGCCCTGTAACGGGAACAGGCTGTCATCGGTAGCATCGAAGACGTTGGCCAGGACCTTCGTGCCGTCCTGTTCCCTGGGCAGCTGTTCCTTTGCGTCAATGCCCAGATCCTGCACAATCCGCACTCTATTGAAGCGCTTCGGGTCGATCATGAAGGGGGAGTGCGTGGTGTAGATAAGTTGGTGCTCGGCTAACTCGGCCTCGAAATAGTTCAGGAGGTCCGCCTGCGCGCGCCCATGCAGGGAGAGGCCCGGCTCATCAAGCAGCAGGATTACGTTCTGCTTTTGCCGCTTGATGTCCTCGTACCAAGCCAGGAACGAGAAAAACCAAACGAAGCCCCGCGAGCGCGAACCGAGCGGCGTGTGCGCCCAATGGACGGTGTCGTATACCTCGCCCCACACGTTGATCCCTGTGCGCATATCCTCGGGGTCCTCGGGCTTCCCGTCGCGCACGTCGAATTCCATCTTGATGTGCTGGTTCTGCGACCAGTACTTCACGATCCTCGTAGTGAGATAGTTCCCGGCCCCTTCAAGCTTGTTCTTCAGCTCCGCCGTGTTCTTCATCTGGAGAAGCTGGCGATGATCAAGGCGGGCGAGGTTGATAAGGCCCAGCAGGGGATAATCTGAGTCTTCGAGCGTCTTCTTGTCCTCGCGCGCGATAAGCGCGTTGAGATTCGCGCGGCCCTTCATCTGATAGTAATCATCGAAGTAGAGGAACTTCGGCGCGGCGGGCCAGATCAGTGTATTAAAGATGTACGATGGTAGGCCCTTTTCACAAACCTTCGCCACCAGCGTCTTGAGTGCCTTGACCGCTTCGGTTGCTTCCGCAGCCTCAAGTGCAGCGGTAAACGCCTCCCAATCGGCAACAGCCTTAAGCGAGTCCTTCAAGGCCTCGGGCAGGTCGGGGTTGTCCGAAAGATGCGCGCGCGCACTTTCTTCGTCGACCAACACGATGAAGCTGCTGTTGTTCTTGCCATAGTAGGTCTTGCGGACGAAGGTGTTCTTTTTCAGGACGCCGAGACCGAAAACGGAAGTGACTTTCTCTTGGTCGGCCGCATCAAGCTCAAAAAGGCATTCGACGATGACGGCTTCCTCGCGGTCTCCGCGCTTCACGGCAAAGCGGTAATCCTCAACTTCGCGCTTGGGGTAGTCATAGATTTCATCGAAAGTGCCGTCGGTGGGGATTATCGGGTTGCTTCGGTACAATGCCATCAGGAGCGCGGTCTTGCCGGATTCGTTCTTGCCGACAAGGCACGTCACCTGATCGTCCACCTTGACCGCGTTCGAATCCCAGATGCTCATGAATTCACGGACCGTGTACTGCTTGAGTTTCATTGGTTACCCCCTGCTCATTCGGCCTGCGAAACCGGTCGCGCGGTGCAGGATCGAGAGCATCGAGGTAAGCTGCGGCCGGTAGATCTGAAGGTGCGGCGACAGCGGCCGTTGTTGCTCGCTCAACGCTTCCCCCGGCGCGGTGATGACGTTAGCGAAGTGTGACGGAGTGCGCCGCCCGCGGCAAGCAGCCCGGTCGGATCGTCAGCGGCCAACGTCGTCCCACTCCTTCGTCTCGGGCGGCCGGCGGCGTTTGGCGGGCTTGACCTTC
>CAYMXF010000470.1:0-2572 GCA_964393935.1 uncultured Planctomycetaceae bacterium | reverse complement strand
GGTATGAAGCCGAGCACGAACCCCGGTAGCCCTGTTATTACCGAAAACGTCATCCTGTTTCACCAACCTGGGCGAGTCGATTCACGGAACCTGTCCCTGTCGCAAACCACATCCGCACTGGTCAGCAAGCGCGAATCGGGTGAAGCTTCAGCGGGATGGTCGATCTGCTTATTCTATGGCACAGCTTCTTTGCGTCGCTGTTCAGGTCGAGGACGCGGCTTGAGGCGGAGGTCGTGGCTCTACGTCATCAGATTAGCACCGCGAAGGATATATTTCACGGACGTCGATCGACTGATTTTCGGGTCGCTCTATCGGCTGGCCCCGACGGTTCTAGACGCCTTCGCGATCATCAAGCCTGAGACGATTGTTCGGTGGCAGCGCCGCGGCTTCCGAGCCGATTGGCGTTGGAAGTCACGGTCCCGCGGCGGTCGACCGAAGACAGCAGTTGGGATCAGTCGGCTCATTCGAGAAATAAGTCTGGATAACCCGCTTTGGGGAGCCCCTCGGATCCATGGGGAGCTTCTCAAACTTGGGATCGATGTCGGCCAAACAACAGTGGCCAAATATTTGGCTCGGCACCGGCGACCACCGTCACAGGGCTGGAGGACGTTTCTTCGGAACCACGCCGAAGGGATCGCATCGATCGATCTCTTCGTCGCGCCGACAGTCACATTCAAGTTGTTGTTCGGCTTTGTGGTTCGGCGCCATGGCCGACGGCAGCTGTTGTCCGTTGCGGTGACGGCCCAGCCGACCGCGGAATGGATTGCCCGGCAGATTAGCGCGGCCTTCCCCTGGGAGTCGGCGCCACGGCATCTTGTCCGTGATCGCGACAGTTCGTATGGAGCGCCGTTCAAGCAGCGTCTGCGGGCTATGGGCATCCGCGACCGACCCATCGCGCCACGCTGCCCCCGACAAAACGCCTATGCGGAACGAGTCATCGGATCGACCCGCCGCGAGTGCCTCGACCATCTGATCATCTTCAACCAAGCGCACCTGCGCCGCATGCTGGTCGCCTGTAGGGATTACGACAACCGGGTCCGCACGCACCTGTCGCTTGCCAAAGACGCCCCGCACGGCAGACCCGTGCAGCGGATCGGAGAGGTGACACGCGTGCCGTACCTCGGTGGCCTTCACCATTCCTTTGTTCCGATCTAATATCCGGTAGCCACAGGTTGGAAAGCGCTCTCAAGTATCCCATCTCTGACAATGAGCAAGGGATCCAAGCCTCGACACGTGGAGACGCAAGATGCTGTTGGGATTTCTGCGTCGGATCTGCCGCTGCATTGTCGGCGGGACGCGTACCGATCGGCCTCGAAAGGCAAATCCCGGGATGTCGGATGAAGCCGCGGGTGAAGGTAAGGATGACCTCACCGCGATCCGCGGGATCGGCATGGCCAAAGGCAACCGCCTGAACGCGGCGGGGATCAGGACCTACGAGCAGATGGCGCGGACGACGCCGAAGGCGCTGAGGAAGATTCTCGGCTCGCTCGCGGTGGGCGCCCGGCTCGAAACGTGGATCGCCAAGGCCAAGGAGTTGGCCGCCGCCAAATAACCGCGTCGCTGCCGCGGGGTCCACGTGGACCGCTGATTCAGTGTTGGTCGGGCTGCGAGAGGTCCTCGGCTCGCCGGCGGGATTTCTGAGGCCGAAAGAAGCCGCCGTCAAGGCGCCGTTCTCGCCACGCCCCCGCCGCCAATCAGCCGAGCGACGGAACCCAAGCCGGATCGCGAAACGCCGGAAGGCCCCCGGCGGGGGGCCTTCCGATGTCCTTTGCTGGTGCATTATTGCTCCGGCCCGCCGATGCATTTTTACTCGGGAGTTGACAGGAGGGATACCGGACCTATGTGGGGCCGTCGACCGACTTGGATATACCCCGCGCCGAGATGGCGAGATTCGCTTGGAGGGCAAGTGGCTGTAAGCCGGCAGCGTGGTCATCCGTTTGTCGCCCACCGCACCGCCGACGGTAAAGTGATAGAGACTCTGCCAAGAATCGTCCGAGGGATTAATGTCGAGCAGTCGATGCACAAAGTCGTCGAAGTAACAGCCCATGCCGGTCGAGCGCACGCCAGCGGCCTCGGCCTCTAGATAAAGCACTTGGCCGATCAGACCGGTTTCCCAGAACAGGCGGCGGTACGCCCATGCTCCATCCTCCCCGAGAGTGCGCGCAAAGTCGGCCACCATGCCCAAGCTGAAGGCGCTGTCGCCGGCAATCTCCTGGAAGCAGCTTGCGTGAGTGGCGGCCTGGCGGCAGTCCCCGAAGGCTAAGGCGTAGAGCGGCATGCCGCTCGACTCGACGTGCTCCCAGGCGAATCGATCGTGACAGGCGGCACGGAAGGCGTCGAGCCGGGCCTCGTCGCGCACAAGAACGTAGAGGCCGGGTGAAAGCCCCTCGATCCGGTGCACAAACAGGCACAAGAGGATGCGGGGGGGAAAGTCGATCGCCGTCCACGGCGGGTGGGGCCGATCAGGGAGCGTACGCGCAAGCATGCTAAAAAAGGCATCGAGTGACAGCCCGGTTCGCGCGTCCATGTCGACGGCACTTCGTCGCTGACGGATGATAGCCGCCGCCCGTGG
>CAYMXF010000469.1:0-2584 GCA_964393935.1 uncultured Planctomycetaceae bacterium | reverse complement strand
AGACAATCCGCGCGATACTCCGTGCAGCCCATCTCCGCCGCGACGCGCCGCGCGACCGTCTGCCGGTCGCCGGTCAGCATGGCCACCCGCTTCATCCCGACCGCGCGGAGGTCCTCGACGGCCTCGCGCGCCGCGGGTCGCGTGCGATCCTCGAGGCCGATCATGCCCAGCAATTTTCCGCCGTACGAAACAAATAACTGGCTCATGCCCTCGGCTTGCCGTGCCGCCTCCGCCAACGCCGTCGTTTTCACGCCGCGCTCGTTCAGGAATGACTCGCGTCCCACCAAGACGTCCCGCCCGCCGACCGATGCGACGACGCCTTTACCCGGCACTTCCTCGAACTTTTGCGGCTTCTCGTAGGAGACGCTGGCTTCGCGCGCCACGTCCATCAGCGCTCGGGCCGCGGGGTGATTACTAAGCTGTTCCGCGGATGCGGAAACGCGTATGAGTTCCGCCCCGTCGATGCCTTCGGCCGGGATCAGGCGCGTGACCGCAAGCTCGCCGGTCGTCAGCGTGCCCGTCTTGTCAAAGACCACGGCGGTCAGCCGGCCGGCGCTTTCGAGGTGGGCGACGTCTTTGATGAGGATGCCCAGGCGCGCGGCGCAGGAGAGCCCGGCCACCATCGCCGTCGGCGTTGCCATGATGAGCGCGCAGGGACAACTGGCGACGAGCATGGCGATCGCCCGCTGCATGCCGTTCTCGTCCTTGGTGAAGAAGAGCACCAGCGCCGCCAACATCAACACCGCAGGGGTGTACCAAATCACGTAGCGGTCGATGAGCCGCATGATCGGGATGCGCGTCCGCTCGGCCTTGAGGATGAGGTTTTGCACCTGGCCCAGAGTCGTTTCACCGCCGACTTTGGTGACTTCGATCTCCATCGCTCCGGTCAAGTTCAACGTGCCGGAAAAGACGGGATCGCCGGGCCGCTTATCGACCGGGAGCGATTCGCCGGTGATGTTGGCCTGGTTGACGGTCGAGTCGCCGGAAACGACGTTGCCGTCCGCGGGGACGCTGTCTCCCGGCCGAACGCGGACCCGCTGCCC
The DNA here is from genome assembly GCA_964393935.1 of uncultured Planctomycetaceae bacterium. Taxonomy (GTDB): domain Bacteria; phylum Planctomycetota; class Phycisphaerae; order UBA1845; family UTPLA1; genus DATEMU01. The sequence goes on along the minus strand of CAYMXF010000469.1, from coordinate 1,541 downwards.
TTTTTGGAGCGACGCCGCCTCCACTTCCTGATCGCCGGACGGCGTCACCAGCCGGGCGGTCTTCGGGGTCAGCTTGATCAGGTCCTCGATAATCGCCCGAGCGCCGATCGCCGTCCGCGTCTCGATCAACTCGGAAAGCAAAAGGAAGAAGGCGATGACGCCCGCGGCGCGATAGTCCTGCGCCGCGAATGCCGCGACGATGGCCAGCGCGACGAGTTCGTCCATGTGCATTTGGCCGCGGATCAGGTTGCCGATCGCGTGCCAGATGATCCTCATGCCGAGCAGCAAGGCGCCGATCGCCGCCACCAGGTCCATGTGGAATTGATAGAGATAGTCCGTCTGCACCTCCGCGACGCCATCGGCGTTGACGGTCTCCGTCAACGTCTTCGGGCTATACCATTGGACGTAATAGCTCGTCAGGATGAGGAGCCCCCCCGCGAGCGTCACGCAGAGCCAGAAACCCGCCCAGCGCGCCGCGTGGGCGGCCTCGCCGTGGGAGTGGTCGTGCCCCTGGGCATGGTCGTGGAAGTGCGCGTGGTGTTGGTCTTCCGCCTTCTGAACTCCGAAGAATCCGTGCCCTGTCGCCATGAATCGCCCTTGTGCTAGCGGCGCTCCTGCCAATAGTGGAACGCCCGACTAAAGACTCTAAATCCCCCGCAGATAATAGGCATAGAGCCGGCCCCTGCCAAGCAGCCTCACCTATTGAGCGATCCGAAGCGGGATGATGACGTAGAAGACCGCCCAGAGCGCGAGGAGGATGCCGATCAGGGCAAATGTCGCCAGGACGGTCACGCGGCGGCCCGTTCGGGTGCTCTCGGCGATAGCGACGGCGTGGGCTTCCTGGGGCGTCGTCGCGAAGGTCAAGCCGCGAAGCTGCTGATCCGATTGAGCGGGCGTCACCATGCTCACGCCGACCAGCACCGCCACGCAGACCGCGAACATCAGGATCGCGAAGTGCAGGAAGTTCATGGCGATCAACGGTTCAATCGCGCCGAGAGGCCAGTGCCACTTGTTCATTCCGAACTCCAACACGAGCCGCGTAAAGCCGAGAACCAGACCGGCATAAAGCGAGGCGAGCGCGCCCCTGCCATTGAGCCGTTTCCAAAATATGCCCAGCAGAAACACGGCGGCGATCGGAGGACTGATATACGCCTGGATTTTTTGGAGATACGTGTAGAGCTGCCCGCCGCCGAGATAGATCATCATGGGCACCCACAAAATGCCTATCACGACCATGGCCACGGTCACGATGCGGCCAACGAACACCAGTTCGCGCTCAGAGGCGTTGGGCCGTCGCGGCTTGTAAAGGTCCATGGTGAAGAGCGTGCCGCAGGAATTGAAGCAGGCGGCCAGCGACGACATGATCGCCGCAAAGAGTCCGGCGATGACCAACCCTTTGATTCCCACCGGCAGCAACATCGTCAGCTTCTGGTAAATCGTATTGGATTCTTCCGCCGCCACGCCGGGGAACAGCTTCAAAGCGATGATGCCGGGAAAGACCAGCAGGAACATCGGGAGAATCTTGAGGAACCCGGCGAAGA
>CAYMXF010000468.1:0-2589 GCA_964393935.1 uncultured Planctomycetaceae bacterium | reverse complement strand
CCAGCCGCCGCTTTCTGCACCCGCGCGGCGACGCAGTCAACCGACCGAGACTAGCGGTGCTGTCCTAAATAGGACACCCGGCTCTTCAGATTAGGACACTCGGAGTTTCAAGTCGTTAACCTCGTGCCGTAACGTCTTAACTTCTCTGAGAAGCTGATCAAGAGCCGTGGCGAGTCGCATGTGTCGCCGTGAGGCCGTCGCTCCCTTCGATACGATCTTGCCCGCTTGTCGGAGGCGATTAAGCGCAGCCTGCACCGCCGGATAACTGAGGCCAGTACGCGTCACGATGTCGCCCTTGATCAGTGGCTTGACGAGAAGCGCCAACACTCGCTCATCGACCCTGACTTGCTCATCGGTCCTGCCCTTCATCGCTGCCTCCACCGCCGTTTCAGCTCGTCCAGATGTAATCCGTCACGCCGAGGGCCATCGCCGGCGTGGTCCGCAGCGTTTCATGGACACGGCACAGGTTGTAATGCACCACATAAAGACTGACCGCCGCAGCGTGATTGCGGAGCTTCTTGGAGAAGCCGTTGGTTAGGCGCGTGAACCGGCGCGACTGCATCCGAAGGGTGAGATTGGACCGCTCGATATACGAGGTCGAGACACGCGCCCGCACCGGCTTGCCGGCGATGCGCTGCTTCCGTACCGCTACTACCCAGCCCGGCGAGTAACGCCGCGCGGCATCCGGGCCAGGCTCGCCGTCGTACTGCTTTACGATCTGGGCGTAATCGACCTCGGCACCGAAGGCCAGTTCGACGGCCTCGACATAGGGCTTGAAAGCATCCGAACTGATTTGCGGCCGGTTGACGATGCGCTCGCGAACATCGGTGGCAAATGCGTTCGTGTTTTCGCTGTCCCGCTTACCGACTAGGTAGGAGACGATGGCCTTGCGGGTAGCGTCCAAGGCGACGAACACGTACTGGTCGCCCTTGTCGCGGCCGTCGGTCGGCTTGAGCCGCTTTTGCTTCTTGCCGACGTAGCTCCACGCCTCGTCAAACTCGATCAGGTTGACGTGTAGGCCGCGCATCATACCGTCGTGCAGCATGGCGCAACCTTCGCCGATCCGCAGCCCGAGCCGCATGATGGTGTCGCGGTGAGTGTCAGTCAGGCGCTCGGTCGCGCGGATCGAACAGCCTTCGACCAGGGCGCTAACGATCTGAATTTGCTTATCGAGCGGAAGGATGTTCATGGGTCTGTCCCTCAGTTGATCGAGGACCAGACCCGGCGAGTGGACAAGAACCGTCCAAATCGCTATATATCGCTTGCAGGTTGATCACTTGGGCTAACCCCCGAGTGGTTGATCCAGGGGCCGGCCGCCGTTAACGCGGCGACCGGTCCCGCTACGGTTCCCGGTCTACGATTCGAACGTAGGTTTCCGACGTGTAAAGAGGGTGTCCTACCACTAGACGAACCGGGATTGAGTGCCGATTCAGGGCCGCTTCCTGCCTTTTCATGGGACCGGGAAGCGGCCCTTCCTGTTTGTCCTCGCCCTCAGCGCCGGTCGGCGTAACGCCGGGGCTCTCGACCCTCCTGAGCATGGGCACCTCCATCGGTTCGCCTACAATATGGAGAGGTCGGCGGCACCCGTCAAGCTTTTTCGCGACAAACGTAAGCGCGGCGAAATACACTAAGAGCGGCGAAATAACCTTTGACTTCCCTGCCGCCTGCGCCTATCGTACGCCAGACGATAGGTGGAGGGAGACCATGGCCCGCGTCCGCAGCCCAAACTATCCAGTGCTCAGCCTGCCGGAGGCCATCGAGCGCATTGGCCGCGTCCACGCCCGCGAACGTCAGCACCCCGCATCGCGCGAGGTGATCATGAAGGGCATGGGCTACGGCGGCGTCCATGGCGCATCTCTTGGTGCGCTTTCCGCCGCAGTGAAATACGGCCTACTAGAACAAAAGGGGAAGGGTGAGGACTACCGCGTTTCAGATCGCGCTGTGGCCATTCTTCATCCACATGATGCGGCTGAGAAGGCCCAGGCCATCAAAGCGGCGGCGCGGTCACCGCGCTTATTTGGCGAACTCCTGGATCATTTCAAGGGCGACCTTCCTAGCGATGATAACCTCCGCGCCTACCTTGTGCGGCGTAGTTTCTCACAAATCGCGCTCACGGTCGTTATCCAGTCGTTTCGTGATACGATTGACCTTGTAACGCGTGAATCGCCGGACTACACTGGCTTCAAAGCGAATGAAGTAGAGCCACCTATGGAATTGGCCGAAGCTGAACTTCCTGGGTCCGGCGCGTTGCGCCGCAAGGTCGCAGCTGTCGAGACCGTAGGACAGTCACCGCCCAAGCTAACGGTCCTTGGCGATGCCATCGAGATTGTCGGTCGCATCAACGACCGCGCGACAATGGATGAATTGCGGCGTCGGCTGGACATTCTGCGGGAGATTCTGCCAAAGCCCACCACGCCGGAACCGAATAGCGAGCCCGAAGCTGACAACGAAGGCGACGATACTTAGGGCCGCAACGTGAGAAACGCTGCCGTCACTCTAAATTAGGACACTCCGCCCCTAATTAGGACAGCACCAGACTAGCCGGCCCGCCGCCAGGTAGTGCCGGCGGGACCGTCCTCAAGGAGGATG
>CAYMXF010000467.1:0-2589 GCA_964393935.1 uncultured Planctomycetaceae bacterium | reverse complement strand
CTGGTGGTCATCGACGAGGAGCAGCGCTTCGGCGTCGAGCACAAGGAGCGGCTCAAGCACTTGCGGACGACGGTGGACGTCCTGACGCTCACCGCCACGCCGATCCCGCGGACGCTGCACATGTCGATGATCGGCCTGCGGGACATTTCCAGCCTCGCCACGCCGCCGCTGGACCGCCGGTCGATCTCGACCAGCGTCTGTGCATGGAACGACACGCTCATCCGCGAGGCGATTGTCCGAGAGATGAACCGCGACGGGCAGGTCTATTTCGTTCACAACCGCGTCCGCACAATCGAACAGATCGCGGCGAAGGTTCGAACGCTCGTGCCGGAGGCGAAGTTGCTCGTCGGCCACGGCCAGATGCACGGCGACGAACTTGAAGACGTGATGACGCGGTTCGTCCGTCGGGAGGCCGACGTTCTCGTCTGCACAGCGATCATCGAATCGGGCCTGGACATCCCCAGCGCCAATACGATGTTCATCGACCGCGCGGAACTCTTCGGCCTGGCGGACCTGCACCAACTCCGCGGCCGCGTCGGTCGTTACAAACACCGGGCCTATTGTTATCTGCTGCTCAGTCCTGACCGGCCGATCACCAGCATGGCCGCGAGGCGTTTGAAGGCGATCGAGGAATACAGCGATCTCGGCGCGGGTTTTCGCATTGCCATGCGCGACCTGGAAATTCGCGGCGCGGGCAACATCCTGGGCGCGGAGCAATCGGGCAACATCGCGGCCGTCGGCTACGAACTCTATTGCCAACTGTTGGAGAAGGGCGTCAAGCGGATGCGCGGCGAGCTGGCGGCGCCGCGCGTCGCCGTCCACGTGGAATTGGACGTCGAGGCGCAGATTCCCAAGGGCTACATCCCGTCGGACCGACAGCGGATGGAGTGCTATCGGCGGCTGGCGGCGTGCCACGCGCCGCAGGATGTGGAAGAACTTGGCCGCGATCTGGAGGACGCCTTTGGCCGCTATCCCGAGTCGGTCGAGACGCTCCTGTCGCTGGCCGAGATCAAGGTCCGGGCCATGCCCTGGAACATCAAGACGATTATCAAACGCGAGCCCGATGTCATCTTTTCGATCGAGGGCGAGATCAAAAAGATCGAAGCGCTCTTCGCCGGGGCCGGCGGATCGGTCCGCATCCCGGACAGCCGAACCTTGCACTGGCGGTTGCCGGAGAATTACTTCCATGGCCAGACGCTGCTCCGTGTATTGACCAATCTCTTTCGTCGTGCCGCGGGGGTTCCCACCATGGATCGCTCGGAGCCCATTGGCAGCCGGCAAGTTACGACGCCCGGAAAGAAAGGGGCGATAACCGCTCCTGGGACATCTGGCGGATGAGTACAATGAGTTAGCGGTCCGGGGGATCGGCTTGTATCGGGTCGCCGGGATGCGGCCGATGAAGAGGCGACGGGCGCAAACGCGGGGGGATGACGGGGAGCTAGGGCTGACGTGGACAAGAATTCCCATCGATCCAGGCCTGCCTCGCGCTGCGCGATCGTGGGCGTCTGTGCGTGCGCGCTGGCTGCCGGTTCGCCGAGCCTCGCGCAAAGCCCCGGGCCGGCGAAGGAATCGTCGCCGGAGTTGACGTATTCGCTCCCCAGCGGCGGAACGGATTCGCTCGGCGCGTGGACGTCGCCGCCGATGAGAGCGTCGCCGCGCGGCGCGGGGACTTTTACTTGGGACAACGGCGCGCCGTTGGACGATTTTGGCGATCCATCGAGTCAGTTGAGCGAAGCGCCGGCGGAGCCGCTCTGGGTGTTTATCGCGGCGGCAGCCGACGACTTCATCATCATCGATGGCGTCAATCCCACTACGGACTGTCGGATCACGACGGTACGCGTGGGGTTCAGCTTCTTTCAATCGGGAAGCGTGAGCGCCACGCCAACGACGACCTGGACCGGCGGCGTCTTCGTGACCCTTTATCCCAACGATCCTTCCGGGGGGGTCGATCATCCCGGCGGACAACCGGACAACATGGGCGGTCAGACGGGCATCTTCGTTGACTCGCAGCTTGTGCCCTCGTCGATGCTTCTCAACGAGACCCCGGGCGGCGTCTGTCGGCCGTATTTTATCGTCGATGTCCCCGTCGATATCGTTATCCAGAAGAACATCAAGTATTGGCTGTCGGTCGTGGCGCGGCATCCCGCGCCGCCGCAATCGGGGTGGTGCCTCTCACAAATCAACACCAACGATCAAGCGAAGCAGGGTTTCCCGTCGCTGGGCGTCCCCTTTTGGGGGACGATCAGTGGAAATCTAAACCGTCCGATCTGCGCGCCGCAGAATCCTCCTCCCGCTGGCACGATCCGCAATCTTTCCTTCGTGATCTTCGCCGATGACCTCGCGACGATTCCGGGCGCATGTTGCAATACGTCGACCGGTAATTGCACCGATGTCATGAATCCGGCGGAGTGCACGGGACCGTTCGATGTCTTTACCTTGGGCGAAACCTGCGCGACAGTGACGTGCTCGGCCATAATGGGGGCATGTTGCGAGGACGCCACAATGGGCGGTATGTGTACGCCAGACGTACCCATCGCCGATTGTCAATTGCCGAACCAGCGATTCTCGCCGGGAGTCGCTTGCGCCGCG
>CAYMXF010000466.1:0-2613 GCA_964393935.1 uncultured Planctomycetaceae bacterium | reverse complement strand
CGCGCGGATTGCTCGCCATGATGCAAGGGCACGCCGAGGAAACGACCACCGAGGGACGGGACGACGCGACGCCGGACGCGGACGAAACGCTCCTGCGGATCATGGCTGAGGCGGTTATCGAGGGGCGGCATTACACGATGAAAGCCGGTGACGTGCTCAAGCGCGCGATGGAACAAGAGCCGGTGATATTCGCCAAGTGGTCCGCAAAGGGTATCGGCTCGGCTCTGAGCCGGTACGGCCTGAAAACCTACAAGACGGGCGGCGTCAAGGTGTACGGGCGGGTGACTCTGGCGATGCTGCGCCGGATCGAAGCGGCCTACACCGTTGACCTTTGCTTACCCCCTGAGACGTGCCCCAACGTACCCCAAGTACCCCCGGACGGCGTTTCTGAGGCCGAAAGCGGAACGGTCGGGGTACATGGGGTACATGAGGGTACATCGGCGGGGGATACCCCGGACGAAGATTTTGAGGCCCGTAAGGCGGCGCTTATCGACGTGGCGGCTGCCCATGCTGGGGAGGCTTGACCGTGGCGGCGATGAAAGCCGAAAACGCCGATCCGGCTGTTTTGACCCGGACCCCCGAAAAACCGACGCGCCAAAACCGCATTAGGCGAGCGCAAAGCGGACGGACGGCCTAAGAGACGGGCGAAAACGGGAAACAAGAATCGACTTGACGGCGGTTACGAAAGCGTATAGGATTCCAGCATGATATGGGCAGACACAATTCGACGGGCGGTGCGACAAGCCGTCAAGAGCGGCGAAAGCGGCAAGGCGTTTGCCAAGCGCGCGGGTGTTCCACAACCGCGCCTCGTGGTTTTTTTGAACGGCGGCGACATGACGCTCCGCAACGCGGAGAAGATCGGCCGCGCCGTCGGGTTGGAACTGCGGCGACGCAAAACGAAGGGACGGTGAACAATGGCGACGATTCGCAAGCGAACCTATCAGAAACGGCGCGTCGATGGCTCGGTCGTCGTGCACAAGACGAGCAAGTATTACGGATACTTGCACGGCCAACCGATCGCGCTTTGCACCGACCGGCAGGCGTCGGAAACGATGCTCCGCGAAATGAAAACCCGGCAGGAACGCGGCGCGGCCGGACTGATAGAGCCGCGCGAATTGAACAGGCCGATCAAGTCGCACCTGGACGACTACAAAGCCGATCTCGAATTGCACGGCCGCGACGATGATTATGTCCGTACCGTAAGCCTCAATTTGGCCGCGCTGGTCGATGAATGCGACTGGACGACGATTCGGAGTATCACGGCCGATTCGATAGCGACGTGGAAGGCGAAGGCGAGCCCCGACCGATCGGCGCGGACGATCAATCTCATGGCTGCGACGGCCAGTACGTTCTGTAATTGGGCGATTAAACGCGGCCGGTTATATGAGAATCCGCTGACGGGCGTGGAAAAAGTGAGCGGCGAATTAAAGCGGCAACGGCGGGCGATGACCGTGGAAGAAATCGGCCGGTTGCTGGACGCGGCCGGACCCCGACGATTGATCTATTGGACCGCGTTGGAAAGCGGCCTACGCCGTGGGGAATTGGCTGCGCTGCAATGGGGCGATGTCCGTCTCGATAACGTCCCGGCCCCGTTCATTCAACTCCGCGCCGTCGCCACAAAGTCAAGGCGCGGCGACACGCTGCCGCTTCGTAGTGAACTGGCCGACGCGCTTTGTGCGATCCGCCCCGGTAACTGGCGGGCGACGGATCGGGTCTTTTCGTCGATCCCGAAGATTGAGGTTTTCTATCGGGACTTGGACGCCGCGAAGATTCCCCGTAAGGACGCCGAGAAGCGGCGGGCGGACTTCCACGCCCTACGCCATAGCTTCTGTTCGCACCTGGCGGCGGTGGGCGTGAATCCCCGCGCGGCGATGGGCCTGATGCGGCATACCGACCCCCGGCTGACCATGAACACCTACACCGATGACGCCTTGTTGCCGCTTCGTGAGGCGCTGGAGAAGCTGCCGTCGTTCACTCCGAAGGCCAACCTACAAGAAGCCCGCCAATTCGCCGAAGGAACGCACGGACGGGCTTTAGGTAATCTGCGCGGTGACGTAGGCAAAAAGGGGGTAAACCCGGCATCGCGTGGCACGGACAAGCGCGCCCCTGATTCTTTTGTAAGTGGTACGCCTGACAATACTTGTCACGCGATGGCGTTTCATGGCGCTGACACTGAAAAAACTCCCCGAGTAGGACTCGAACCTACAACCTAGCGGTTAACAGCCGCTCGCTCTACCATTGAGCTATCGGGGAATCGAGTTGTTCGAGCCGGGTAGGATAAACCGTATCCCGTCGCGCTGTCCAGCACCGCCGGCGACCGCCAGCCTGGATCCGCCGGACCTCGGCCGCCTTCGGCTCGCCGCAGGACGAACGATCGGGGCGGATCGGCAACGATTATAGGCATCGGCTGAGGCCCGTTCCCGCTTCAGCCAAATCGGCCGACCCACGCGGCGGATTAAGGGCGATTCTCGGCCGCCGCGCGGTTCTCAAAAAGGCCCGCTTGGCCGCCGGTCCATCGGCTCATAAAATCCTCCGGCACGCGCCGCCGTAGCTCAGTTGGTAGAGCAGCGGTTTTGTAAACCGCAGGTCATCGGTTCGAGTCCGATCGGCGGC
>CAYMXF010000465.1:0-2614 GCA_964393935.1 uncultured Planctomycetaceae bacterium | reverse complement strand
AAAGGCGCGTTAGGCCCTCCGCCTCAGCGCCGAAGACCACGGCGACGCGGCCGGTAAAGTCGACATCCGTGTAGGCGGAGCCCGCATCCGGCGAGGCGGCAATGATTTGAAACTCATGACTCTTCAACCAGGCGACGGCCTGCTGGGCGGCGATCTCTACGACGGGCACACAAAACAAGGTGCCCACACTGGCTCGTATCACGTTCGGCCCGTAGAGATCGGTCCCTGGATCGACGACGAGGACCGCTTCGACGCCGGCGGCATCGGCCGTACGAACGATCGCGCCGAGGTTGCCGGGTTTCTCCAGCCCTTCGATGACGGCGACGAGCGGCGTCGGTGAAAGTCGAAGGTCGTTCAGCGTGATCTTCGGTCGCTTGGCAACGGCCACGAGCCCACCAGTTCGGTCACCGTAGCGAATCTTGCCGAAGACGCTTTCGCTGACCTGGGTAGCGTGCGCGCCACTTTGTTCGATCTGCTTCAGCAGGCCGCGAGCGGCGTCGCCCTCCAATAGGCTGTCGCAGAAAAAGACCTCCTCGATGCCGACGCCGGCTTCGACCGCCCGGCCGATCTCCCGAACGCCGTCGATGAGGATGCGGTCCCCTTCCGCCCGCCCGCGCTTGCCGCGCAGACGGAGCGTCTCCTTGACTCGCGGGTTCCCGGTGCTGGTGATGATCTCTTTGTCCATTCGTGCGCTCTACTCCCTCCCCTTGCGAAGGGGCGGGCCGGGGTGGGATTTGAATCGTAGTCCTAATAATTACTCCATCGTATCGCGGCGAGGGCGATGTAGTAGCGCCAGACCCACAGACAACAAAGAAGCGCATTACCCAGCAATATCGCGAATGGCTCCGGCGGCATACCAAAAACGTACAGACGATGCCCAAGCCAGTGCGTCGTCAGGTCCGTCAACCAATGGCCGTTCAGAACAACCGCCGAGAAAAAGAGCCCGTTGAACAGACAAAAGACCCAAAGGTACGCCGATTCGTAAGCGAAGACTTTCCTGGCCCATGAATAATCCGGCAACGCCTTCCGTCTAATCCAATCTACCATCACGACGGCCGCCAGCAATCGGTGCAACCCCCAGCCGATGAACGCCACCATCAATCCGCCGGTGATGGGGATAAGGAAGAGTTCACCCGTGCGAGCGTGAAGTTTCCCAAGAGCGACGGTCAACCATACGCCCCCACCCGCGCCGATAAGGACCCATTGAGAACGGTAGAATCGGCGAACAGCATCGAAAGGCGTCCGAATACGTAGTCGCCCATAGAATCGTCGCGGAGCCACCACCAAGTCCACGACAGATTTCATCCAGCTCCGAGGGCCAGGCTCTTTTTCCCAATCACTACCGGGCCGTCGAACGAGCGGTTGCAACGATGAATCGACCGACAATCCGCACTCCGAGCAAAGCCCATCCATCGGGCGATGCGTCAGGTCGTACCCACAGCCTTCACACAGCGGTCGGATTTCTGTGTTTTCGATCGGCGTTCTTAACCCTTCCAACGCACGTTGGATCCAAGCCGCCAACAATAACCCGGATGCGGGAATTCCCGGGAGAAGCGCAATCGCTTGGGGCGGCGGACCCAAAACTTCTCGCGCGTTCCCGTACCACCTCTGGGCATAATCGAGACTAACCGCTGCTGCACCACAGATAATGATGAATATTAGCGCCGGCCAGAGACTTGCGCGGGCGATCAGACCAGAACGACGGAACGACCGAGAAATCGAACCCGTGCGATGTACGTCGACAAGATAGGCCGTCGATGAAAGAACGAGAAAAACATAGGAGGCTATCGGAATTACAATAAGTAGTTTTCCAATACCGTCAAAGAAATTTCGACCGTACGTTTTTCGAAGCGCCATTGAAAACGAACGGGTTGAGAGAAGAACATCGGCCTGCTCCCCCACGTTCATCGAAATGCGGGGTGTAAACCAAAACGTTTGATCTAAAACGGCATAAAGAGTAATCGTGAAAGTGATCAAAAGAATCGCAAGCAAACCGCTAACACCAACGGCTGATGCATGCCCGTCTGCCAAGACTCGCCCAACCTTGCGCGGCTGAAAAAGGAATACGATGGGAGCCAGAAGCGTCCGCCACCATCCGATCGTGGCCGTTCTGTCCCTCGGTATCGTACCGATCGGTATCGACTGTTGTAGCCCGCTTTGGATATTCGCACCTGTCGCTTGCGGCTTCTACGAACAACCCCCTATGCCTGTTTGGTCCTTAATTATGACTTGCCCGGATACGGCTCAATCTTCGCCGGCCCTTTTTGTACGAACTCCGCGGGGTCGCGGATCGATTCGAGGGCGAAGGGGTTGGTCGTCCGGCCGTAGAGCGGGCCGCCCATGCGCCCGACGGCTTGGAGCTTAAGGGGGTCGCAGGTCATGTCGCCGGGCACGAGGACCGACTCGTCCACGTGGACGGCGATGACCTCGCCGAAGATGGCCTGGCCCGCCCCCGGCTGGTCGCCGAGAGGGATGATCTGTCGCAGCTTGCACTCGATGTTGACCGGACTCTCCTTCACGAGGAACGGCCTCACCTTCTTCGCCGGGAGCGGCGTGAGCCCGCTTTTTCCAAATTCACTGACGCCGTGCTCGAACTCGGTGCTGCAAATGTTCA
>CAYMXF010000464.1:0-2634 GCA_964393935.1 uncultured Planctomycetaceae bacterium | reverse complement strand
CTTCTCGCAACGCGGATTGTACGTGTGAATAAAATGCGACGGTCGTCGGCCTCGACGCGTGACCGGCGCCGCATCGCAGCGCGGCTAGGGCCTCGTCATTCGGCAAGCTCATATCAACGATCACCAGCGCCACATCGCCGCCATCCAAGGCCGCGTGTAACGCGTTCGTCGTGGAAACAATCGTGGCGTCGATGCCGACGGCGCGGGCCGTCCCGCTTATCTTTGAGGAAAAGATCAAATCCCTGACGACAGCGATCGCTTTCGCCATGATCATCGCCCTTCACCCTGGCACTCTGAACGGACCGTTGAGGTCCGTCAAGCCCGTCCGTCGCTCGATCACTCCGACAAAACAAAGAGAGGCGAGGCTTCGCGGTGGCCGCCCATCGAATATAATCGCCCAGATGCGATCGCGAGAACGCGAACCCACGCCCGAAGGTTACAGACGCCACGTCATCACGGCGGTCGCCGTCCACGGAGACAACCTGACGATCGAGTACGGCGGCCGCGTCTTCGCCGGCATCACCCTCGGCGAGCTTCCCGCCGGTATCGCGGAAACCATTCGCCCGGGAACGGAAGTGATCGTTCGCACCCATACCGCCGAAACCGGCGATCTGGGCCAGGTCGCGCACATCCTGGTCCCGCACCCCAACGAGGACGGCTGGGCCGAAATCTACGCGGACTATTGAAACCAAAATCAAATCCGGCAATGGTGGCGCCGGCTATTAACAACCCGGTCATCCAGCAAAGATAGACTGGTGCGTGAATTCTTTCTCGCACGATCTTTTCGCCGGCATCCTTTCCGCCCCGGCTCGCCTCTTCGCGTCCCCGTTTAGCCGCTCTTCGACAGAAGACCGCGTCCCCGCTCCGCCCGAGCGGAACCCGTGATATCGTGAATAAGAAAAACACCCCGCCCCAAAGCGGGTGGCGGATGTCACGCCAACTTCTTCGCAATCCCCTCGTCCAGAATCTCTTGTACCGTCAGCGCCACGATCACCTTGCCCGTCTTCCGAAAGAACCGATCGATCTCCGTCATGGCGTCGGAGGAATAGTCAAACGCAACGAAAAATCCCTTGGTGCGATTGCTCCGCTCCATCGCCGTCTCGTATGCGTCGATGTCCGGTCGCCCGACCTTGTCCTTCTGCTTGACCTGGATCGGGTACCATGCGTCCATGAACTCGTCGAAGATCGGCGCCTCGCCCTTTTTGGAGCCGGACTTCGCGGGCAAGGCCGAGACGGGAAAAATACGTCCGTCGATGCCCATGTCCCCGACCTGCGCCTTGTTGGGAATGCCGCCGAGCGCGATCACGGCCCAGTTCTCGAACTCGAACGGAGGGATTTCGCGCAGCTTCTTCTCCGACCACGGCAGGTCGCGGACGACGAAGCCCCGCCTGGACCGCCAAAGCTTCTCGTCCTCGGGGAGCTTGCACACGTCACGTAGGCGCTTAGCCATGACTCGGCAGGCCGTCGGCGAAATATCGATGCCGATCCACTGACGGCCGAGCTTTTCTGCAGCGACCAAGGCCGTGCCGCAGCCGCAGAAGGCATCGAGGACGATATCGTTGGGTTTGCTGCTGGATTTAATGATCCGTTCGAGCAAGGCGAGTGGCTTTTGCGTGGGATAACCGAGACGTTCGTCGGCTTGCGCTTGCACTGGCGAAACGTCGTCCCAAACCGTATCGATCGGCTGACCTTGCATCTCGTCGAGGTAACGCTTTTGAGCTGCGAGACCGGTAGATGAATAGTGAATGATGCCCTTGTCGTGCGCCTCACGCATTCGCTCTTTCGTCCAGCGCCAGACGCGCTTGTGTCCCTTCCACTCATACGTGAGATTCGGCCTATCAGGATTGGGGTTGGTCAGGTCGCTCAGTCGGTAACGGCGTCCCGTCCCTTCCTCTATAAACCTGTAGAACTTCGCTACATATTCCGGGTCGTACTCAGTGAACTGCCGGTTCCACGTGAATCCGTCGGGCCCTGTGTAGTAGAAGACCGTGTCGTGGTTGTTTGGGAAGCCCTTGAACGCGAGTCCCTTCGCGTTCGTACGCCGCCAAACAATCCCGCTACGGAAATTGTTCTCGCCGAAAATCTGGTCGAGCATCACACGCACGTAACCGTCCGCGTGCCAATCGCAGTGGTAGTAGAAGCTGCCGGTCTTCCTGAGCACGCGGGCCAACTCGACGCACCGCGGTCGCATGTACTCAATGTATGCCTGCGTGCTGGCGTGGCGGTCATCGAACGCCCGCTTCTCCTTCGTCTCGCCCCAAAAAACTTCGTAGTTGCGGTTGGAGTTGAACGGCGGATCGATGTAGATCAAATCGATGCAGCCGTCAGGCAGCTTGCGGAGTTGGTCCAGGCAGTCGCCGCAGTGGATGATGCGCGTGTCGATCAGCGACGATGTGCGTCGGGCGCGTGCCGACGGCGGCGGAGCAACGAGGGTTTCCGACATTCGAGCACCTTTCCGGCCCGTTTTTCGGCCGGCCTTCTTCCTGGTTGTACGAGCCGTCCGCTTCGGGTGCGACGGCCCGGCCTTGCGTTTCGGATGGCGAGCCATCCCGCAAAGCCTACCGCGCCTCCCCGCGAGGATCAAGGGAGTTTGGTAACTGTTTGGACGCCCCAAACGCCCGTTTCCAGCCCCAA
>CAYMXF010000463.1:0-2640 GCA_964393935.1 uncultured Planctomycetaceae bacterium | reverse complement strand
CCTCCACCGGTATCGCCGCCCGCTCGGTATCAAACGTCTCGTTCGTCACACCCAGGCGGATCGTCGTTCGATACCGCTTGGGCAATTCCATGAGCCGCTCGACCAACCGCGTGCCTTTCCCGATGCACGCGAGCAGCACGCCATGGGCGAAGGGATCAAGCGTGCCGGCGTGGCCCACCTTGCGAAGGCCGAAGATCGGCCGCAGACGATAGACGTAATTCGCTGAACTCTTCCCCACGGGCTTGTAGAGGTTCACGATGCCGGCGGCATCGCTGGATTTTTCAAAGGGAGGTTGTGCCACTTCGCTGGGTTCCTCGGGTGCCGACAATCGACGTGGAGCGTACTATAATGGCCGCTGATCGTCTGAGCTGCGACCGTAAAGGAGCGTTGAGTGGTATTCGATCATCTCGCGACGCTCCCTGAAGGTCGCGGCTCTGATCGAGGACGCCTTCGATAGATGCAACCCATGCAAGACCACGTCATCATAGCCGGATTCGGCGTCGGCGGGCGATTCATTGCCGAATACCTCAAGGAGCACCGGATTCCCTTCGTCATCGTCGAGATGAACCCGCAGACCTGTGCGACGCAACAATCACTGGGAATCGAGACGATCCACGGCGACATCACCGACGAACGGATCCTCCGCCAGGCAGGCGTCGAGAGCGCCAACGTCCTCGCGTTGGCCTTACCGAATGAAACGGCGGCGCTTCGCGCGACGGAGCTGGCCAATCGAATCTGCCCGGAGATTCATATCATCGCCGCCACGCGTTACACCTCGACGGGCCTTGAGGCGCTGCAAAAGGGCGCGGACGAGGTGATCGTCGCCGAGCAAGCCGTCGCGCAGGAATTTTATCGGCGGATTTCGACATTCATGGCGCAGCGCGTGAGCGCCACGACGTAACGGCCCATGAGACAAGTCCCTCGATGATCCTGAGCATCCGCTGCCGAAATGCCGCTTGCCACGGCTGGATTCAAATCCGGCCGGAGGTGGCCGGCATGGCTTCCGGCGCCTGTCAGCGTTGCGGCGCGACGGCGAAAGTTAATCTGCATGAGGAACTGATGCGAGGCAACGTCACGCGATGCGCCGCCTGCGACGGAGTCGAGTTTTTTATTCGCAAGGATTTCCCGCAGAAGCTCGGCCTCATTCTTGTGGCCATCTTCGGCCTCATTGCGTCGGTCTTCTATTACTTTGAGAACATCCTGGCCACATTTGGCACGCTGGCAACGCCCGTCGTCATCGACGCGGCGATTTATTTTTTCGTGGGTCGCGTCACGGTCTGTTACCGGTGCCGAGCCGAATATCGCGGCGGCGTCTATAATCCGAATCATCACGGTTTCGATTTGGCGACGTCGGAGAAGTACGACCCCGCGCAAGCGAGATTGGAAGGACCATGACCGAGCATACGTACCCGGAAAAGCCCGTGGATCAGAAGAAGATCGCCGCGGCAATCCGCGAGATTCTCGTCGCCATCGGTGAAAACCCCGATCGCGAAGGGTTGAAGGGAACGCCGGACCGCGTCGCGCGGATGTATACCGAAATGTTCGCGGGGATGCGGATCGATCCTCGCGAGCATTTGAAGACGTCGTTCAAGGAAAAGTACGATGAGATGGTCGTTCTGCGGGACGTGCCGTTTTATTCGATGTGCGAACACCATCTGCTGCCCTTCGAGGGCAAGGCGCATATTGCGTATTTGCCGGACGGCCGCGTCGCGGGGCTCTCCAAGCTCGCCCGCGTGGTGGACGCCTTCGCCCATCGGCCGCAGCTTCAAGAGCGACTGACGACGCAAATTGCCGACGTGTTGATGGAGGAGCTGCACGCCAAGGGCGTCGCCGTCGTGATGGAAGCGGTGCACAGTTGCATGACCTGCCGTGGCGTGAAGAAGCCCGGCAGTGTAATGGTCACGTCGGCCCTGCGCGGCGAGTGCGGCAACGTCGCGACGCGGTCGGAGATCATGAGTTTACTGCTGAAGTCGTAGTTACGCCGGAGCAAATAGCCGTCGTATTACAGACCGTCCGGGGACAACCCCGTGCGTTTCGCAATCCGCGCCAGCATTCGCGGGCCGATCTCTTCGCCGTCGTGGAAAGCGAATACGAAATCAGCCCAGCCGACGCGCGACAACGTGCGGTGGGAACCGCTTTGGCGTTTGACCGACCACCCTATTCGTAGCAGAGCGGCCAATACTCGCCGTGCGGGAGTGGCGGGCCACCGACTCACGACGCCTCCGCGAACAACATGGGGATTTGCGGGATCGGCTCGCCGTTCTCAAGCCGCTCGGCGAGGACCCGAAAGGCCAGCGCCTCCGCGTTTGCAATCGCCTGCTCGCGTGAAGCGCCGTACGTCAGCACGCCGGGGAGTTCCGGCACTTCGGCCATCCAACGCCCATCATCTTCCTGCTCAACTTCGAGGGACAATTTCATGATGAAGTATTATACACTGAGACATAGTAAACCCGCCACTCGATCTCGCTAAACACGTTGAATCTTATCGGTCACGGCGCTGGTATGTACAAACCGTAATTCGTCGTTTCGGATGCCTGAAACCAGGGTCAAGCTCGTCTTTCCACTCCGCGTCCGGGTCGTCCAGATAATCTCGCTCCCAGGTGGGTTCATAGCTGCCTCTAAGGGCGTTTTGAAGCATCG
>CAYMXF010000462.1:0-2644 GCA_964393935.1 uncultured Planctomycetaceae bacterium | reverse complement strand
TCGGTGATCTCCCAGGTCGTCCAGCGGAAGAGGTTTTCGCGGATGATGACCTTTTGCGCGTCCTTCTTGTGGTTGCGGACGGCGATCCGGTAGCTGTCCGTCATCGTCTTGCGGTTGGTGTCGATGGTGAAGTTCGTCTGCGTCCGCTCGCCGACGACGTCGAAGGCCTGGCCGAGCTTGATGAGCACCTTCTCGTCCTTGGGCGTGTGGTCGATCAGGTCCTCGCCGACGAACTCGAGCGTCCCGTCGGCGTCGTCCTTTTTGTAGACCCGCACCTTGCCCTTGGGCAGCGGCATGCCCATGTGGCTTTCTTTGTCGTTCTTGAAGCGGACGTAGACGTCCACCTTCGGGTTCGATTGGTTGCCGAGGTTGCGGTCCTGCGCCGGCGCGCCGGTGAAGTACCAATTCGCCGCTTCGGGCAGGCCGTAATAGACCATCACCTTCTCGACGTTGACGTCCCGCGCCGTGGGGAAGAGAGTGATCTGTTGCGTCGTGTTGGCCAGGATGTCCGTCCGCCGCGGAAGCGTGTAGAGGTGGTACTCGAAGAAGGCTTTTTCCTCAAAGCCCGGTGCCTCGGCCATGGCCATCTCCATCCGGCCCTTCGCCATCGCCCCCGCGTAACCCGCCTGTCGCGGCGAGATTTTTTGCACGTTGCCGGCGATGAGCTTGAGCCGCGCGTTCTTGTAGGCCGCCCCCGAGAGGTTCATCAGCGTCATCCACGCGCCGACGTCCGCTTTGGTGTCGGCCTCGTTGAGGATCATGTTGTAGTCGCTCCGCCAGGTGATCCCGCTGGTCTGGTAGGTCGTGCGGATCTCGTGCTCGCCGGCCTTCTCGGCCTGCACCTTCCAGACGAGCGTCGGCCGCGTGATGAGCCCGCCCGGCAGTTCGCCGAGCTTCACCTGCTGGCCGGTGCTGCCCACGATGCGCACGCCGTCGGCGGTGGAGAGGACGAGCTGGCCCTGCACCGACGAGAGCAGCTTACCCGTCACGGTCTCGGCCTTATCGCCGTGCGTGAGGACGACGGAGATTTCGCGGTCGATGTATTTTTCCATCAGCTTCTCGGGGCTGACCAGATCGAACTCGAAGTTCTGTTCGAGGACGGCCGTCCCTTCAGGGTGCGTCAGGTCGGCGAAGCTCACGGTCGTGGGGTCGATGAACTGGGCGACGTCGGTGATCCGCAGGTCGTTCTTCCCCGCGTCGAGCTTGACCTTGCGCAGCTCCTTCACGACGCCGAAGCCGGGGACCTGCCAGGCGAAGTTGGGGTTGCCGCCCATCTTCTGCTGGGCGATGAATTGCTGCGGATCGAAGCCGGCGGGGTCGGCGGAGGAATAGACCGTGACGGCGGGGCCGTTCGGGCTCCCGCCTTGGTCGCCCTCACCGTCCGCGGCTCGCGCAGGCGGCATCAAGCATGGGAGACAGAATGTCGCAACCCATAATGCCAAGGCGAAGACTTTGGAATTGTTTGAGCCAAGCGGCTCTGTCGCCCCTCCGGGGCTCAGGGTCGCTTGGGCCGCTGACCAGGGGCTTGCGCCCCTGGCTACGATCTGTCGCCCCTCCGGGGCTGCGATGCGAGTATGTTTTTTCATAATTGTTGCTCCTGTTTCAAATTGCAATTGCGCGATCTTAACCCCGCGTTAGGTTCGACGCTCATGCCTCATTGGACGCCTCGCCCAGCAAGGCGGTTCCTTCGGTTTGTCCTAAATCCGCAATCCGCAATCCACGATCCGCAATACCCTATAATCCCGTTGCCATGATGATCCGCGAGCCTGCCGTTGCCGGGATGTTTTACCCGCGAGAGCGGGATCGGTGCCTTGCCGATTTGACGGGATGTCTGCAAAGGGCGGATCCGACGCCGGTTACAAACGCCGCCGAGATCGAAAAACCCCTCGGCGGCGTCGTGCCCCATGCCGGTTGGATATGCAGCGGGGCGGTCGCGGGGCGCGTGGTCCGCGAGATCGCCGCGCGGCATCAACCCGCCGTCGTCGTCGTCTTTGGGGCGATTCACGTTACCCACGGCCCGAAGGCGACGGTGTTTCCTTCCGGGGCGTGGGAGACTCCGCTGGGGCTGGCCCAAATCGACGGCCGGCTCGTGGAGCGGTTCTGCGGCCAGACGAATCTGATGGAGCCCGACGCGCACGCCCACGAGCGCGAGCACAGCATCGAGGTGGAAGTGCCGTTTATCCAGCACTTGCTGCCCGATTCGCTGATCGTCCCGATCATGGTCCCGGCGACGGACCGCGCCGCCGCGTTGGGGGCCGCCGTCGGTCGGGCGTGCAAGAACTTCGGCGTCGATGCCGTCTTTCTCGCTTCGACGGATTTGACGCACTACGGGCCCGGTTACGGCTTCATGCCCAAAGGCGTCGGGCCCGACGGGCTGACGTGGGCCAAGGACGTGAATGACCGGCGGATGATCGATTTGATCCTGGCGATGCGCGAGAACGACGCGGTCCCCGAGGCCGGGTCCAATCTCAACGCCTGCGGTTCCGGGGCAATCGCCGCGACGCTCGCGGCTTGCAAGGCGATGGGCGCCCGCCGGGCGACGCTCTTGGAGCATACGACGAGCCACGAGGTCCTTACGCGCCTCGGCCACGCCGACGCCGCGCGCGACGCCGTCGGCTACGCGGGGATCATCGTGGATTGACGC
>CAYMXF010000461.1:0-2671 GCA_964393935.1 uncultured Planctomycetaceae bacterium | reverse complement strand
GTCAAGGCAGAGCGGCATGTGCTTGCCCGCCTACACCGGGCCGACGTCGCCGATCTGCCGCGCGGCACGCAATCCCCCCTCGAAAATGGAACCGAATCGCTCCCCCATCGGCCGGTCATCGTCGGCTTCGGCCCGGCGGGAATGTTCGCCGCCCTTTGGCTGGCCCGGCACGGTCTGCGACCGCTGGTGCTGGAGCGCGGCCAGGGGGTGAAGGTCCGCCATCGGGACATTTTGCACCGCTTCTACCGCCTGCACGAATTCGACCCCGAGAGCAACCTGCTCTACGGCGAAGGCGGAGCGGGGGCCTACAGCGACGGGAAGCTCTACACGCGCGTGAACGACCCGCGGATGCGCGACATTCTGCAAGTCTTCGTCGACCACGGCGGCAAGCCGGACATCCTGGTGGACAGCCGCCCGCATCTGGGTAGCGATTGGATCCCCACGCTCTGTCGCCGCATCCGCAAGACCATCGAATCGCTCGGCGGTGAAGTCCGCTTCGCAGCGCGCGTCGACGACATCGTCATCGAGGATGGACAGGTCCGCTCCATCCGCGTCGGCGCGGAAGTCCTGACGCCCGGCCCGCTGCTCCTCGGCATCGGTCACTCGGCCCACGACACCTTTCGCGCGCTGATCGCCGCCGGTGTCACGATCGTAGCCAAGCCGTTTCAGATCGGTGTGCGCGTCGAACACCCGCAATCGCTCGTGGACCGCTGGCAATACGGCTCGGCGTGTCGAAGATCGGCCGTAGCGGACGGCCACCGGCGTCTGCCGCCTGCCGAGTATCACCTCGTCGCCAAGCGCGCCGCCGCGGAGCGGGGCGATGTCTACAGTTTCTGCATGTGCCCCGGCGGAATCATCCTGCCGACCAACGAATCCGCCGGGCTCATCGCCACGAACGGCGCTTCCGGCGTGAGTCGATCCAGACCCTTCGCCAACAGCGGGCTCGTCCTCACCGTTCCGACCGAAGAAGTCGGTAACGATCCGCTCGTCGGCCTCGATTTCATCAATAAGTGGGAGCGCGCCGCTTTTGAATTGACCGGCGGAACCTACCAGGTCCCTGCGCAGCGGGCGGCCGATTTTCTGGCCGATCGCAACTCCGACGGCCGGCTGGAAACCAGTTACCCTCTGGGCGGAAAGTGGGCGAGCATTCGCGAGATCCTCCCGCCGTTCGCCACACCGGCGATTCAGCGCGCGCTCGTGGACCTGGACAGCCGCATGAAGGGATTCGCCGGCGCCGAGGCCCTGGTGACCGGACCCGAGACCCGCGCGTCGGCTCCCATCCGCATCCTCCGCGACCCCGTCACGCGCGAGTCGGTCTCCACGGCCGGTCTGTACCCCGTCGGCGAGGGCGCCGGTTACGCCGGCGGCATCATGTCCGCTGCGGCCGACGGCGTCGCCACGGCCGAATTGCTGATTCGCCGCTACGCCCCGATGCGATGAGCGACCTCGCATACACCTCCGACCGGCCTAGAACTCACGTTTATCACGGGGGCCACGGCCAAATGCCCGTGGGGCGGCCGAATTTGCTCGACAGATTTTCCCCCTGGACTTCTCTCGGCAGGCCCCTTATAGTTGCTTCCGGTTGGTTCGACGACCGAGCTTTCAGGCTACGTGAACAGGTCTAGTGACTTTTCGCTCCTGCATTCCTCTCTCGCGCATCCTACCTTTTGGTCCAAAACGTTGGGCTCTTTCACTTCAACCCTGAAAGTAAAAAGAACGGGTTGATCGGCCCAAGTAATAAGGAAATGTAACATGGGCAAAAAGTTGTATGTCGGAAATCTGGGTTTCAGCGTAAGCGACTCGGATCTCCAAACGTTGTTTTCACCACACGGCAGCATTCTCAGCGCGCAAGTCATCATGGACCGCGACACGGGACAAAGCAAAGGCTTTGGATTCGTGGAGATGAGCGCCGACGGTGAGGCTCAAGCGGCCATCGCCGCGCTGGATGGGAAGGACCACGCCGGTCGAGCCCTGAAGGTGAACGAGGCCAAGCCCAAGGAAAATCGCAGCGGCGGTGGTGGCGGCGGTGGTGGCGGCGGCGGACGCCGGTACTAAGAACGCATGCATAACTGAGGCGTGATACGGATCGCCTCATACGCAGCCAAGGCATAGGGAAGGGCGGACGAAAGAACGCCCTCTTCCCTGTGCCTTTTTTTTCGCGCGTCGTCCCCCATCCGCATCCTCCGCGACGCCGCCACGCGCCGGTCGATCGCCACGGCCGAATTGCTGATTCGCCGCTACGCCCCGATGCAATGAGCTGCCATGCATCCTCAGAAGTGCAAACGACATCCTGGATTGACAGTCCGCCCAAGGGGTCGATTATACTACCCCTAACGAGGACGCTGGGCGGCCTCCGCGACGTCGCTCTCGATCGGGACGCGCGCACATTCGATGATCAGGAGTAAGGGGCATGATTCAAAATCGCTTCATGCGTTCAGCCGTCTTGGCGGTCATCGCCATCGGTGTGGGATGGACCGCCCGACTTGCAATCGCCGGGGAGCCTGGTCGCCGCGGCGACCCATCGGGAAAAGGCGGCGAGCGAGAGTACCTGGGGCCCGCCGGTGATGAAGCGTCGAAGGGGGCCAAGAAGGGCGCGGCCAAAGGCAAGAAGTCGGCCCCGGCAAAGGGCGAGAAAGTGAAGGTCCGCTGGGGCAAGCGGCGCAATGAGACC
>CAYMXF010000460.1:0-2675 GCA_964393935.1 uncultured Planctomycetaceae bacterium | reverse complement strand
ACCAGCCGCGGGTACCCGCCGGCAACCCGGACGGCGGCGAGTGGGCCGGTCCCGGCGCGGGCGGATCGTCGGGCGCCAGCGCCCCGACACCGCGTCCGGTCCAGGTCGCCTCGGCGAGCGGCCAGACGGCGACCGATGCGCGCGAGGTCGGCGCCCCATCGTCACCGCCGGACTACAGGCGGGCGGCCATCAAGCAGGAAGTGTGGGACGAATTTGTCGCCGCGGCGAAGGAGCGGGCGCCGGATTCGCCGACCAAGCAGTATGTATTATCGGAGATCTTCGCCGCCGAAGGCGGCATCCGCAACGACGTCGACAGGAATGGCGTTGTTCTGGCGAGCGGCGGGATTACGCCCCAAGCCCTTAAAGACGCGCAAGCCAAGGGCATCCCCGAGCTGCAAGGCATCAAGAGCGTCACCGATCTCACCATCGAGCAGCGGGTGATCGTCTATAACTCGTACGTCGATGACGTACTGCGCGGGATCGACGGCAAGGGCGATGCGCTCGAGCAGATCGCCGACCCGCATTCGGCCGCCGCGCTGGTCGACCCGATGGTTCGCCATGGCGAAGGCACCGGCGGCACGCTGGTCCGCGGCGGCATCAACGACGCGATCGCCCAGCTTTCGCCCGAGGAGCGGGCGCGGCTGGGCGTCGACAAAATCCCGGAAAACGGCCGGCTCGATCAACGCGCCTTCGATGCTTACAAGACCCTCGATGCCGCGGGATATGGCGAGTTGGTACGCGGTACGATCGCCGACCAGCGCGCCGCAAGAGTCGACGCAAAGTCACCGCCCGATCGAAAGCCGGGCGAACTCAGGCGTGTCGACCATTTCCGCTAACAAACGGCATGATCAATACGGTTGATCGGATCTTCGATCGCCTCTCCGGTCCTGAAATTTTTGGCGTTTTCTATTCGAGGACCAACCACTGGCGATCGACTGCACGGACGATGGCGTACGCGACGCGAGGCCGAGCAAACTTGTTGGTCTCGCAACTCGCATTATAGACGTCATAATTATCATGGTCGGCATGGTCTTCACAGTCGTATATCTCCAAGGTGATTCGAACGTCGCCTAGCCTCCAGGCATAGGGGTCCTTGGGATTCCGTTTTTCGAGCGGAATAGTCCGTTGGCTTAAGCGTTCGATCGACTGAACGCGATACTTTTTGACATCCTGCGGACGGTCATCTTGAATTTGCCAATCCGGGCGTGGGTTGGTGCGGACGATTACGGGACAAGGCGTTGTAACGCCGCGTATGTGGCAGACAATGAGGGTTTCCACAGCGCACAGGGGAGTGATCGGCCTACCGATGCATTTGCTTGTCGCCTGGTCAACGGTGATTACCTCCAGTCGCTTCTCGAGGGTCGGCTCGGGTAAAGGCTCCGCCAGCGGCGTCGAGATCGTAGCCGATCCCATCAACGCCAAACTCGCCAAAGCCAGACGCAAGGAGCCAGCACTCATGCCCGTCACCGCTAAATGGATGCTCACTCGCTAAAGTAGAATTGCGGCAATTCGACGGCAAGGCGATTCGCCATCGGTTCGACACGAAGATCCGCAAACCTTCCCGGCCGCGCAAAGCGGACGACATCGAAACGCTGATGAAGTGCGCCTTCGGGGCGGAGTACGACGGACGCTCGCGCCTGGGCGGGCTCCGGGCGGCGGCGAACGCGCTCAACGACGGCGATCTGACGCTCGCCATGATCGCGCCCGTGAAGATGTGCCTGCCCGACCTTGCCGACGAGGCAGCGGCCGAACGGGTGGCGTCGGCCGATCGTATGCTGAAGGGCGGCTACGACCCCAAGCAGCCGCGCGTGCCGGCCGGCAACCCGGCCGGCGGCGAGTGGGCCGGCCCCGGTGCGGGCGGTTCGTCGAACGGCGCGGGCAACGGCGAGAACGAGCCATCCGCTCGCCCCGCCCAAGTCGCCGACGCGAGCACCGATGCGCGCGGTACGAGTACTGTGGCGCGGATTCCAGGCCTACCGGTCTCGGTAAGTCCGGTGCCGAATCCGCAGATTCGTAGCAAAGACGGTTACGGGAATGGCGCATTTGGCGTCAGTCGAGACGGTGACACTCGCAAACACGGCGGGATCGATCTTGTTGCGGAACCCGGCACGGAAGCCGTGACCCCGGCGAGCGGTCAAATCATACTCTTCGACCCTTACCGCGGGATTCCCGGCAAGGAGGGCATATACACAGGCGTGCAGATCGCTACCGACGACGGCTATGTCGTGCGTGTCCACTATGTCGATGCTCAGGCTGCAGGGCTCAAGACCGGCGACCGGGTGGAGATGGGACAACCGATTGGTCGAGTACAGGATTTGTCGATCGTTTATCCTCCAATAGACCGCGGATCTATCACGAACCACGTCCATCTGGACATGCAACGCGGGTCGACCTACCAAAAACAGGAGCCCGGCAAACCCAGTCGCAATCTCGATCCAACGCCGCTTGTCCGTGGATGGAGGACGCCGTGACCTCGAAGCTCCTCAATCCGGGGCGTCGTGGGCGGCGTAGGCCGTGATTCGCCAGCGATCGCTGTCGCGCCGCGCAACGTAGTGATAACCCCGGACTGGTTCGCCGTTGCATGAGCTACGTGGCATCAGGCAGGATCTATCGTAGACCGTCATCTCAAGATCGCCGGGCTTCAGCCACTCCACGTCCAGAATCAACTTCGGGTC
>CAYMXF010000459.1:0-2675 GCA_964393935.1 uncultured Planctomycetaceae bacterium | reverse complement strand
CTACGCAGCGGCATAGAATGACAAATGTTCAACATTTACCGCTCGGAGTAATAAGTGGTTGGCCGTCCTAAACTCCTTGGGATTCTTGTTGTTCGTTGCATTCGCACTGCAATCAGAATTGCTAACCCCTGTTACCGCGTCGGCTCGATACACCGAACTTGATCGCGCTCAAGTCATCAATCAAAACAAACTCAAGGAGAGTATTCCCCAGTTGGCCTCAAATGACCGCTACTTTGTTGGACGATACATCGCTGCCTCGGCCCTCGAGTCGGAGCGGAACAATGCGCTTTGGGGCGCTGGCTTCTTAGTGATCAATCTGCTTTTGGTGGGAATTGCACTGGCAGCTTCCAGGCAAATGCAGCGTCGATTGTCATCCGCTACCTCAACACTTCCTCTACCAGCTCTTTAATACTCGAATCGTTGATTGAATGAGTTTTATCCAAGCCGGCGGCCTGGCTAGCGACGCACACGCCGCGTTGATCGGGTAATGTCGCCGGCGCGCCGTGGCTGCCTTTGACAAGCGACGCGTCAAGCGGGATCGATTTCGTTGTAGGATCGAAGAAAAGCTCCACAGGGTCGTAGCCCGGCTTGGCGTGGATATCGACCGTGCGGGCGAAGGGCGGGGCCTTGGCGTCGTCGCGCCACCAGTAATAGGCCAGCCAGGAGTCGGGCTCGCAGATCAGCACGACCTCACCGCTTCGCGGGTGATCGATGTGATACTTTGCACGGGCGTCACCGCAGAGGGCTTCGGCGATGCCGTCCACGCCTTCAAAGAGACCGGCGACGCCGTCGATGTCGGTCGGGTCTTGCACATAGACATGGGCGAACTGGTGATCGACGACGGCGAAGGCCTTGCTCTGCCGGA
The DNA here is from genome assembly GCA_964393935.1 of uncultured Planctomycetaceae bacterium. Lineage (GTDB taxonomy): Bacteria > Planctomycetota > Phycisphaerae > UBA1845 > UTPLA1 > DATEMU01. Next base: position 1,810 of record CAYMXF010000459.1, on the reverse strand, counting down.
CGTTGAGGAACTCGCGGCCGTCGCTCTCTTCAATCACCACCATGCCTGCCTCTCGTAACACACGATTGGGATAGACCACACGCGAGACATCGGTGATCGCGTATTCGCTGACGATCATGTAGGCGACACTCCCGAGGCGTAATGCGGCGACGCCGTCGAAGAGGCGGCCGAATTGTGCATCGGCCTCCTGACAGGCGGCCGCCTGCTGCGGGCTGTTGGGGCCGAACTTCTGGGCCGCGTAGTCCAGGTGGGGGATGTATACATAATTGAAGCGTGGGCGGCGGCGCTGTAGCAGCCAGAGGCTCGCGTTGACGATCCACTCCGTCGATTTGATATTGGCCATCGGCCCCCAGTAGTTCATCAGCGGGAAGTGGCCGAGGTCGGCGAGCAATTCCTTGTAGAGACCCTCGGGCTTCGAGTAGCACCATAGGTCCATCCGACCGTTGGGATGGTGGATAGGCTCCGGCGTGACGATGTAGACCGCCGCGGCGTCTTTGATGTTCTGCGCCATCCAGACGGCCTGCGTGACGCCGCGCGCCGCCAAGCGATTCCAAAGCTGCTCGCCTTGCACGAGACTGTTGCGGCCGATCCACAATTCGACCTCGCCGCGATCGCGATGGTAGACGCCGTTGCCGATGATGCCGTGTTGATTCGGCAACCGGCCGGTCAGCATGTTCGCCTGCACGGACGACGTAACGCACGGGAACGAGGGGATTAGCTCGCGCGCGCTGCCGACCTCGGAGATCGCCTTCAATCGCGGCATCTGCGCAAGGTCACGCATTCGTAGGCCGGGCATTGAGATGAAGATCAAGTAATCGGCCGGCATCGCGCCCTATTCGCACATCGGTAAGAGAAAATCGTAAGCTCGCCTCGCCGCCGCGACCGCGTCTTTGCCGTGGCGGCTGAGTTCCACGTGTACGCCGGCAGTGTAGCCGGTTTCGCGAAGCGCGGCCATGATCGGATCGAAGTGCATCTCGCCCTCGCCGAACATCAGATGCTCGTGGACGCCGCGGCGCATGTCCTCGATGTGGACGTTGGCCAAGACGTCGCGATATTGGCGAATCCGCGACGCCGGGTCTCCGTCGCCGAGGCAATGAACATGGCCGACATCGAGCGTAAGGCCCAACAGTGGACCCATCAGTGGACTGTCCAGTTCGCCGCGCAGCCGATCGAACTGGGCCATCGTCTCGATGAACATGCCGGGCTCCGGTTCAAAAGCAAGATTGATCCCGCAGGTAATCGCATGAGCCCCAAGCGCAAAGCAGCCCTCCACCAAATACTCGTTCGCGGCCGTTTCGGACATGCCCTCGGGCTTGCGGCCGGACCAGAAACTGACCACGCCCGCCCCCAATTCGACTGCGATGTCCAAGGCCCGCATGAGAAAATCCAACCGGCGCTCCCGGCCCTCGGGGTCCTCGGAGATCAGCGTCGGCTCGTGCTTGTTAAGCGGGTCGAGCAGGAAGCGCGCGCCGGTTTCGACGACGCACGACAAGCCCCAGTGCTCCAGGCGGCCGCGAATATGGCGTATCTCTTCCTTGATGTCCTCGCCGTAGGGGTTGAGCTTGTCAACGTCGAGTGTGACGGCGATGGATTGATAGCCGATCTCGGCGATGATCTCGATCGCATCGTCGAGCGCGTGATGCTCGAAGCCGTTGGTGTTGTAGCCGAGCTTCAGGGGCATCGGCGCCATTCTACGTGGAATAGACCCAGCGGCCTAGGAATAGCGCGGGGATGAGCAGGGCCAGAACGGCGAGTCCGGCGCGCCACCCGCCGACGGACGAAGCGATGACCGCGTCGAGCGCGATGATAC
>CAYMXF010000458.1:0-2677 GCA_964393935.1 uncultured Planctomycetaceae bacterium | reverse complement strand
GTCGGGCTGCGTTTCGGTGCCGAACAGGTCAGATTGCTTGGTGCCGGACATCGCCTCATCGCGCGCGGTGTTACAAATCCAGGCTATCATATGTGACGCAAGCGGTCGGCCGCGACCTGGACCGGCGCCGGCTGCGGGCGAACGTGCAGCCGTCGTCGTTGGGGCCCGTAGTTCAATTGGTTAGAACCCGCGGCTCATAACCGCGTTGTTGCAGGTTCGAATCCTGCCGGGCCCACCATCGCTCAAATCTTGAAATTCAAGGACTTCCAGTCAGCCGGCGAAATAAAACCTGGCACCGTGCTGGGTAACAATCAGCCCTGGACACTGTTCCCTGCTTCAGCGCGAAGAATTGCTATTGTCTGTTGGTATTCCTTCTTCTTGAGCCAGGAAGGCGACCTCGCCTCAATTCGTCGCCAGATTTTGCCGTCATCCGGCGTGCGAATTCCATGAAGAACGTTGTTGAAGAAGTAGTCTTCGTTTCCACACTGATCAGACCATGCGTCGGCCACTTCACGCGCTGTGGGCCGCGCCGTGTCGGGATTTGTGGCTGTCGCCAGAATCAGATCAAAGTCCGCGGACTGACCGTCCAGCATGTCGGGCCAGCCGATATCGAGCAGCCCGTCGGTGTTAACGACCGAAACGCACCGGGCCATCACATTTCGAAAATGACCCGTCCAGGCGGCTGACAGTTGCGAGCACGCCTCTCGAGCGCCAAACAAGGCGCACACACAGCCCCAATTGCTGCAAATGGCATCCGACTCCGAGTTTGGAGCCTCAGCCTTCCACAAAGCTTTGGCCTCTTCGATTACGTCGTCAAGCGTTCGGACTTCTTTCTTACACGGGACCAGAACACCTTGACCGCGTGGTTTAGCCGTTTCGAAGGTCATCGTATAGGTGTTTCCGCGAGAGGTGGATTTCCGACCATAATAAATCGGCGCTCGCACGTGTGCTTTCGCCTTAACGTCAAGTCGATCCGCTCTCCAATTGGCTCGCTCGCAGCACTTGCCGTTATCCCAAAGAAGTGAGCCGATGATCAGTACCACGCAACGCATCGTTTGGCCTTACGGCAATTCAGAGTTTGAGTCCGTGATGTCTTTCAAGGTAGTCCAAGACTTTATCTAGCCCGCGCATGATGTGGAGCTGGTTGGCGCCAAATGCGTAGTAGCCAGTAATGACGGTGCCAGGGGAAAGCGAGAGGTCTTTGCTACGTGTCTTGGTCTTGTTATGCGATGTGTCGAGGTATGTAATTGGGTAGCGAAACTCCCGTCCTTCACCCTCAAAGGTGCCGCCTGGTCCCCAATTCTGAATATTACCATTGTAGCATTCGCTTCCGACAAGGCTTTCAAGCTCAAGCAGAAGTTGCGCCCGCTTTTGAGATATATTCATCGCACGATCCCCCGAGTAGATCTGGAATTGCCCACACAGTTTATCCCAAATTGCTATAACTTATGATCTGTCTTCGTTGCGCTTTCCTGTCAGCCCTGGCAAGGCTACGGTCACAACCCAGCGCCCAGATTTGTCCTGGGGTCGGCCCACCGGCCTTCGCTCGCGACGCGAGGGACGGCCGGCGTGACCGCATGTTCACGCGGCTTGAAGTCGCACCAGTTCCGCCTCGAACTCGAAGCGCAGTTGGGCCGCTTCCGCCTCGGGCAGCCAAAGGGTCATCTGCGGAAAGATGGTCCGATAGAGCGAGACGCGCGTCGGGTCCCACGGCAGCGTCCGACGCGGCCCTAGCTTCGGCGAGAATCCGGTGCAACCGCGCGCGCACCTTGTCGCGGTCGGGCCGATAGGCGGGAACAGCCTCCGCGCCGAACAGGTCGGGCTGGAATTCAGAGCTGAAGAGGTCGGGTTCGTTGCTGCGGGACATGAGCCGATCGCACTCGGTGATACGAATCGAGACTATCATATATGAGGCAATCGGTTGGTCGGCGACCTTGACCGTGACGCGCCGCAGGCTACGGTGCAGCCGTCGTCGCTCGGGCCCGTAGTTCAATTGGTTAGAACCCGCGGCTCATAACCGCGTTGTTGCAGGTTCGAATCCTGCCGGGCCCACCACGCTTCGCCCTTACGGGCTACGCGTGGCGCAGCCACGCGCAGACCGTTAGAGCGAAGCCGTGTCCGGCGTAGCTTGAGCGAAGCGAAAGCGTAGACGGACTGTTGGTTCAAGGCGCCGAAGCCCGCAGGGCAAAGGCCGGCAACTGCACCCGTGAGCTACGGCTCGGCAAGCCTGCTAATATCGGCCCACGCACGGCGATACCTTGGTTCGAGGCGCGGACGCCATGCCTGACACCATGCCCGACACCATGCCGGACACCAAGACCATGCTGGGCGGGGGCCGGGCGATAGGCGACGAGCTGCTGGCCGAGCTTCGCGCGATCGTCGGTGAGCGCGGCTTGCGCGTGGGCGAGCGCGTGGGTGAGCTCGATCCCGGCATCGACCCGGGCAACCTCGGCGCCGGCGTCGTCGTCACCCCCGGCACGACGGCGGAGGTCGCGGCGGTGCTGCACTGGGCCAACGACCGCGGCATCGGAGTGGTCACCCACGGCGGCCGCACCGGGCTCGCCGGCGCGGCCGTCTCGGAGCCAGGCCAGATCGTTCTCCAGACGACCCGGCTCGACCGCGTCGTCGCGCTCGACGCCGAGGCCGGCACGGCGATCGTCGAGGCGGGCGTCACGCT
>CAYMXF010000457.1:0-2686 GCA_964393935.1 uncultured Planctomycetaceae bacterium | reverse complement strand
CATGCAGTTGGCGCAGACGGCCTTGCGGAGCGAGATCGGCAAGATCGAACTGGATAAGACGTTCGAAGCGCGCACCGCCATCAATGCACAGGTCGTGAACGAACTCGACAAGGCTTCAGATCCGTGGGGCGTCAAGGTGCTCCGCTACGAGATCAAAAACATCACACCGCCGCGCGACGTGCTGGCGGCGATGGAAAAGCAGATGCGGGCCGAACGGGAAAAGCGGGCCGTGATTCTGACCTCCGAGGGTGAGCGCGACGCGGTCATTAACCAGGCCGAGGGTGACAAACAACAAGTCATCAAGGCCTCCGAGGCGAAGAAACAGCAGCAGATCAACGAAGCGGAAGGCGCCGCCTCCGCGATTTTAGCCATCGCCACCGCGACCGCCGAAGGGCTCCGCAAGGTCGCCGAGACGATCCGCGTCCCGGGCGGTTCGGAAGCCGTCCAACTGCGCGTCGCCGAACAATACATCACGAAGTTCGGCGAGCTGGCCAAGACCAGCAACACCGTCGTGCTGCCGGCCAATGTCGCGGACATCGGGTCCATGATCACGCTGGCGATGAGCATGATGGGCAAAAAATACGAGGCGCCGCCGGCCGGCAAGTGATGCGCGTTTGACAGGCCGCGGCCCGTTCCCTACAATCACGTGCACACCGCATGAAAGACCGCGCCATCAAAGCGTTCGAGGAAAGCGCCGACGTCAAGCGACGGTTCGTCCAGGAATACGCGGACAAAATCTCTCAGGCGGCGCAGCTCCTCACCCGCGCGCTGCGCGATGGGCATAAAGTCCTGCTGTTCGGCAACGGCGGCAGCGCGACCGACGCCTCGCATATTGCCGCCGAGTTCGTCGGCCGCTACCACAAGGATCGCGCGCCGCTGCCGGCGATCGCCCTCGGCTCCGACATGGCGGCCATCACCTGCATCGGCAACGATTACGGCTACGACGAAATCTTCGCGCGCCAGGTCAAGGCCCACGGACAGAAGGGCGACATCGCCATCGCAATCAGCACCAGCGGCAACTCGCCCAACGTGCTCAAGGGCGTCGAGGCGGCGAAGGCCTGCGGCTTGACGACGATCGGCTGGACCGGCCACAAGGGCGGCAAGCTGGCCGGACTTGTGGACCATGCGTTCGTCGTGCCATCCACCGTCACCGCCCGCATTCAGGAAAGCCATATGACGTTGGGCCACGTTCTCTGTGAATTGATCGAGGAGAATCTGTTTGGCAAATAGCAGGGTGCTGAAAAAGGCCCCCAGCTTTGTTCTCGCTTCGCTCGGAGCCTCGACGTACGGAAAAGAGTACGCCTCATCTCCTTGCTCGCTGCGGCCTCGCCACGGGAAGAGGCGCGGCTCGGCGCGCCGGGGATGGCGGGTGAGAAGATGGCCTTTTTGATCATCCTGCAAGCCGTGCGATTCTCGTTGCCATAAATGGATACGGGGTATCTTTTTGCAATCCAAGAGGACTTTGAAACAATCCAGTAAGAAAATCCGCCCCTCGAAGCTCCCCCGCACGGCACCGCCGCCGATTGACGTTTCCAAACTGAAGACCTATCCGCTGGACCGCCGGCACAGCAAGGTGAAGCTGTCGGACTTCGCCACGCCGTGGAAACGCGGCGAGTCTCTCCAAAAATTCCTGAAGAGCCTCCCTGAAATCCTCGCCGCCACGACCCTGCGCGCCGTGGCCCAGGCCATCGCGCGGGCCTACAAGCGCGGCAAACCGGTGATCGTCGGCATGGGCGCGCACCCGACGAAGGTCGGCTTGAATCCGATTCTGGTAGATCTTGTCGAGCGCGGCATCGTCACCGCCGTCGCGATGAACGGCGCGGTCGTCATCCATGACTTCGAACTGGCGCTGATGGGACGCACGTCGGAGGACGTGGACGCCGAAATTGATTCCGGCCGCTTCGGCATGGCGGAGGAGACCGGCCGCATGCTGAACGACGCGATCACGCGCGGCGCGAAGGAAGGCTGGGGATTGGGCGAGGCGGTCGGCCACTATATCAACCGCTACCAGGGGCAATTTCCACACCGGCGTATCAGCCTGCTCGCCACCGGCGCGCGGCTCGGTGTCCCCGTCACCGTCCACGTCGCGCTGGGAACGGACATCATTCACATGCACCCGTCGGCCGACGGCGCCTCCATCGGCGCGACTTCGCTGTTCGACTTCCGGCGACTGGCCGCCGTGGTCGCCGGGATGGAAGGCGGGGTCTATCTTAACCTGGGTTCCAACGTCATCATGCCCGAGGTGTTCTTGAAAACCGTCACGCTGGGGCGTAATCTGGGCCACGCCTTGATCGATATCACGACCGTGAATATGGATTTTCTCTCGCACTACCGGCCATTGACCAACGTGGTGAAGCGCCCGACGCAGAAAGGCGGCCACGGCTACTCGCTCATCGGCCACCACGAAATCATGGTGCCGCTGCTGGCCGCGGCGGTGCTGGAAGAACTGGAAGGGCGCTAAAAACCGAGCATGGGAAAAATCCAGATCATGGTGTTACTTCTGAACTCCCCTGTGCTTGAGGAGCTGGGAGTCTAACGGCATGGCGAGACCGTCGCTCACCGAGACTGCTCCCGTCACGCTCGAACAATTACACGCGCATTGGTCCGATCTGAACGCCCGCTATTTCGGCTGCGCGCTGCCGTCAATCGAGATTGTCTGGAGCGCCCGCCTGACGTCGTCTGCCGG
>CAYMXF010000456.1:0-2696 GCA_964393935.1 uncultured Planctomycetaceae bacterium | reverse complement strand
GCGCAGCAGCCCGCCGCCGGGGGCGGCGCTGGGGGGGCGTCGAGACAATCGGCCGTACCGTTTCCGTCGGCGTCGGTCTCCGCCACGCCGCAGCCGCAGACGCCCGGCTCGGTCTTTAGCGCGTCGGCCGGGCATGCGTCGTTGCAGTCCGCCGTACCGTCGCCGTCAGCGTCGCTATCGGCGTTGCCGCAGCCGCACTGGCCGGGAGCGATCTTGGTCGGGTCGTTCGGGCAGCCATCGAGCAAGTCACCGACGCCGTCGCCGTCGGCATCGATGAGGGCGTACTCGATCAAGCGCATGTCGTAACCCGCAATGTGGGTTTCGACGAGAGCGCCCGCGCGGGTCATTTCAAAGACGCCGCCGGGGAGATTACCGGTGGTGGTTCGCAGGGTGGTTGAAACGAGAAGATTGCCGTTGCCCAACTCGGCAACTCCTTGAAAGAGGGCCAGCTCGTTCGGCGCATGTTTGGAGACAAAGGCCCCCCCCGATGAAAACTCGACGATTCCCTGTTGGTCACCGAAGACGACCGCCGCGAGGACATTTCCATCGGTCGCCTCCAAGATTTGCGCCGTCAGACCCCTGATGGTTGCGAAATCTCCAAGGGAAGCACCCAGAGCGTCGTATCGGCGAATCGCACCACTGCCGCCATCCGAGACCAGGGCGCGTCCATCCGGCAAAAAGTGTATGTCTTGGGGACTCACCAGGCCGCCGGCCCCGGGGGCAATGAAGTTGCCGACGCAGTTGCCGGCCGCGTCGAATTCAGCGACGGCGTTGGAGTTGGCGCCGCTGGTGATGCACACGACCACGTTTCCGTTGGGGCGGATGGCCAAACCGGCCGGCGTATCCATGATGGCGAGATTCACGCCTCCGGCGGGGGCGAAGGTGCCGAGGAAGTTGCCGTCCAAGTCGTAGCGCTGGACGAGATCATTGGTGCTGTCCGAGACGAGGATGGAGTTGCGGTCCGGCCCTAGGATCGCCGCAGTTGGCGAACTCAGGTGTACCGCGTCCGAGGGGATGAAGTTGGGATCGGCGAGGTCTCCATCCGCGGGATCAAACGCCATGACGCGCTGGTTCCGAGCATCGGGCACGAGCAGGAGGCCGACTCGGGCCAGCAGCGAGCGCGCCGGGTCGCTGAGTGCGCAATCAATGACCCCGTCGGCGTTGATGTCCACGTCAGGCATGGCGCAGCCGCAGACTCCCGCGGTCGCGGTCTTGAAGATGCCCGCCGGGCAGGCGTCGCACAAATCGCCGACGCCGTCGCCGTCGGTGTCGAGCTGGGCGGGGTTGGCATTCGCCGGGCAGTTGTCGTCGGAGCTCGGAACGCCATCGGCGTCTGAGTCTACATACACGACGCCGTTGATCAGCAACACGAATCTATACTCGGAATCGGCGGTTCCACCATCGTCATCGACTCGTACGAAATACGTGCCCGTCACCGGGGCGGGCACGGAGCCGGCGGCGTTGGCGTCATCGGCATCGTTCTGATCGCCGGCGGCCAGCACCGTCATGCCGTCAATGCCGATGATGTCCAGTTTGGTATCGGTCAGGAGAGTGTCGTTATCCGGATCGTCATCCATGATAACCACGATTTTCGAGCCTGCCGGGGCGGTGAATTTGAAAAAGTCCGCACTGCCGCCGACGCTGATGGTGCCGGTCATCATCGCCGCGGAGATGATGTTCGCTGTCGCCGAAGTGTCATTCGCCTCGGTCTCGGCGGCCGTGTTGCCTGGAGCGACAATCGCCTGGTACAGCGAATAGCCGGGATTGGATGGCACTTCGATGGTGGCAACGTCCCCGAGTTGGTTAACCTCATAGAAGACACTGCCGGCCTGGGGGACGATCGCACCGGCGACGACGGAGCCCAGACCGGAGATGGGCGGGCCATCGTCGTCGTCCGTTTCCATCACGCTGCCGTCAGTGGCCCGCACGGTCAAGAACGAATCGGACGAGGTGGTGGAGGCATTGGTGTCAACGTACGCAAACACAAGATCGCCGACCGCCCTGCTCTCTGCGCGATAGAAGTCATGATCCCCAACGGGCACAATGCTGCCCGATCCGAATTCATCGGGGCGGATGAAGTTCGATGTAACGAGGCCGCCGTTGGGCTCCATTTCGCATTCAAATCCGCCCATCGTAACACTGATGAGCAGCACACATCCCAGCGACACACCCGCCGGCGTCAGGAATGGATTGGTCCGCCCGAGACGATTCCACACGACGTTCGTTTCGCACATGGCATATTCTCCTTCGCGAGGGAGTCAGATACCTTCGATCGACGAAACGGCGAAATTCCACGCCTTCCGTCGCGCGCTTGAGAGGAACGCAACGTGATCGGTGCGTTCTAGCGCGAAGAAAAAAAGAAGCCGTGCCTGCTTCTTAGTGGGCCCATTGTACTCGGCAGTTTGTGCGAGCGACAAGCCGAAGACCCGACAGGGCTTTGATTCAACTGGAAATACATCGCCGTGTTTTCGTCGCGAGCGCAGTGGTCGAGAGACAAAGCGATGGTAACTTCACATTATCGGACAAGATTGCCGCGGCAATCACTTAACCGTGATGCTCTTGGCCGGGTTCCGGGACCCATCCACGTCGAGGACTCGCTTCATCGCCCTCTTGATCGCCGGCGCAGCCGCCAGCCGATCAGGCAGGCCGGCAGCGCCAGTCCCGCGACGGGAAACACGCCAGGCGCGCAGCAGCCC
>CAYMXF010000455.1:0-2708 GCA_964393935.1 uncultured Planctomycetaceae bacterium | reverse complement strand
CCTCTGCGGACGGCCCAATCATAGGCGAAGGATTTGCGACGACCCGACGGCCTCGTCGGCGGCGATTCTCCAGGCCATGTCGAAAGACGGGTGGGTGGAGGTCAGCGTTCGCCATGAACTGCAGGCCGAAGACGCGGCCGATGGACCGACGGCGAGGAGAGCACGCACACGGGTCGCCCATTAGGCGAGGAAGACTTTCTTTCGGCGCTCGAGCGTCGCCTGGGCCGCCGCGTGCGACCCTTGTCCGAAGGGCGACCGAGACGAAAAATAGGTGACTGTCCCGAATGGCCATCTCGTACCGGGAATAACGCCGAGGCAACTCAGAGGTGTCCAATCACGGCGGTTTCACAATGCGCACGATCTCGTGAAGGCGGGCGATCCGCGACTGCGCCTCCGCGGCGGCACGATAAGGATCGACCTCCCGCGCATGCTCATACGCGGCGATGGCTTCGTCGGGCCGCCCTTGCAGGGCGAAAAGATCGCCGCGTGCCAGGAAGATGCCGCCATGCAGCGGTTCGAGCGTTTCCGCCTGATCCAGGAGTTTGGCCGCCTCGCCGAGCCGCATGTCCGCGAGCATGATTTGCGCCGCCAGGATACAGAGCCTCGCACTGGGTCGGATCTCGTTGGCCCGGAGGAACGTTCGCTCGGCCTCCGGGAGGCGATTAAGGTGCAAGTAGATCTTGCCGAGGCTCAGCAGCGCCTTCGGGTCTTCCGGAAACGAAGCCACGACCGGCTCGATCATAGCCAGCGCTTCCTGGAGTCGGCCGGCGTTTGCGAGGTTGTCTGCCGCGTCGATGGCATGCACGACCGGCATCATGTCCTTCGGGTCAGGCAACTGCCCACCGTCGACGGCGGCGCGGTGGACCGAGCCGACGTAGCCCAGTGATTCGAGCCGGCGCAGGGCCTCGGAATCGGGCTCCTGGGCGGAGGCGACCACGGCTACGAGGGAGCATGAATCTGCCGTTCGGGATGCGAGTTCTCCAACCAATAAGTCCCGCGATACCAAGGCATCGCCAACGACCGTATTATAAAGGTTCTCCAACTCCTCGGGATCGGCGACCAAGTCGAAGTACTCGGGTTTCGGCGCGAGGACGTACTTGTCGGCGTGTCGCCTCATGCCGAAGAGCGGAGACCAGCCTTCGTCGAGATACGGCGCGAGCGTCTCCATGTAGCACATTCGATCGCGGTTTGCACGCCCTACCAACAAACTGCGGCCGTCTCGCGGGCTCGTGTCCGCAAGCCCCAGGAGGTCGATCACGGTTGGGAGAATGTCCGCAACGGAAACCACAACACCGTCCACGACGTACGGACCTCGAATCAGACTCGGATGCGAGATGATCAACGGAACTCGCATCGTGGAGTCGTAGATCAGCTTGGAGTGAGTGGCCTCCCCGTGGTCGCCCAGACTTTCACCGTGATCGGCGACCGCGATGGTTAAGGTGTTTTTTGCCGCACCGGAATGGTCGAGAGCTTGCAAGAGCCGGCCGAGTTGTGCGTCCATGTAGGCGATTTCGCCGTCATAAGGCTCCCGCGCGAAACGGGCGGCGAAGGGAGCAGGCGGGTGATAAGGACTATGGGGATCGTAATAATGCACCCAACAGAAGAAAGGACGCGCGTCTTTTCGATTCTTGAGCCACTGGATCACTCGGTCCGTGACAGCGCCCGCGGAGCGCTCATCGATAGGCTTGGAAAATTCCGAAGCGGCCGCCTGCGGCGCGACGTCCACATCGTCATCGTACAGATCGAATCCTTGATCCAAGCCGAACCGCCTATCCAGAACGAAGGCGGACACGAAAGCCGCCGTCTCATATCCATGAGTTCGCAACAGCTCGGCGAGCGTTTTGTGCTTCTCGTCAAGTTGATACTCGCCGTTGTGCCGAACACCGTGGTGCGGAGGATCGACCGCGGTCATGATCGTGGCGTGGGCGGGCAGCGTGATAGGGGCGACGGTAACGGCATCGTCGAAGCGAATGCCGGCGGTCGCCAGCGCATCTAACGTCGGCGTTGCGGCACCGGTATATCCATAGCAGCCGAGCCGATCCGCGCGCGTCGTATCCAGGGTGATCAGAAGGACGTTGGCGCCGGATGCGGACCCGCTGACGAATCGCGGAGGCCACTTGCCGCGACGCGGCCACGCCGCCACCGCCACAGCAATAGCAAGGACAATAACGAGCCCCCCCGCCAAGCCGTATCGACGCCGGCTCCGATGTCGCTGCGCGGGAGTCCTGGTTTGTTTCGCTCGATCGTCTCGTGTTCGTCGACGGGGTTTGGCCATCACTCGCAGATTGTACCAGCGCTAACACGCCGCTGCACATGTGTCATGAAGAACTCGGGCCAAATCTTGATGTGATCCGGTGTAGAACTGGAGCAAGACCGCGCGAGGGCGCTTCAGGCCGTCGACTTGGTCCTCCGCCCCCCAATGGGTCATCCTGAGCGTCACCGAAGGATCTCGTCGGCTGTTCCGGGTGTCCCACGTCTTGAGGTGGGGAACCGACGCCTTCCGTCGGCGCAGCAAACCGACGCCGCAACCGCCTTCGCCAACACGAGAATCGAGGCTGCCCGCGTGGAAATCCAGAGGGCGATCGCTTCGCCGCCGCGGTTGGCCAAGGGCTGGGACATCGGCTCCGGCCCGACCGAAGCCATGTGCAAGAACTGTACTGTTTCATAGCAAGTGTGACATTCTGCGTCGTCGAGTAACGGATGGTTTT
>CAYMXF010000454.1:1383-2711 GCA_964393935.1 uncultured Planctomycetaceae bacterium | reverse complement strand
GAGCCATCGCCGGAGGTGCCGAGCGCCAAACTGCTAAAGCCACCGCCCGGCAGGTCCCCCAACCCGACCATTCCGCCGCTACCGGTCCAGCGGAACGCTTCTTGGCCTGAGGCAGAAGTGGCGCGCCCAACAGCCACAGAGCCGTCACTTGAGGTGCCATCCGCCTCACTTAAATAGCCACCGTCCGGCAAATCGCCTAGGCCGACCATGCCGCTGGCACTTGTCCAGCGGTAGGCTTCCAAACCGGAAGCGGAATCACTGTATCCAACAACGAGAGAGCCGTCACTAGAGGTGGCGTTTGCCACGCTAAGGGAGCTGCCTTCCGGCAAGTCTCCCAGGCCAATAAACGACGGCGGAGCGGCTATTGTCGTGCCGGCTGCCGCGAGACCGACGACAAATGGAGCGATGACGAACGCAAGATATCGGTGCGCCGCGAATGGCATGCTGCTTCTTTCTCCGGCGAAGTTCCAGTCGGCGAGACGAGGTAGTGACGACCGGCCCGCCTGCTTGCTACCTATTGTACCAAATCGCGACTCTGCGGGTCAATCCGAGATTGAGACTCGCTTCATTCGGCACCGGCCATCTCCGCCATTAGCTCCACTTCCACGGCCGCGTTCATGGGAAGTTCGGCGGCCCCGACGGCGGCGCGGACGTGGCGGCCGGCTTCGCCGAAGATTTCGACCATGAAGTCGCTGGCGCCGTTGGCCACCTTCGGTTGCTCGAAGAAGCCCGGTGCGCTATTGACGAAGACGGCGAGGCGGACGATTCGAGCGATCTTGTCGATGCCGCCGGCCGTCTGCGCGGCGATGGAGAGGGCGTTGAGCCCCGCCTGCCGCGCGGCGGCGTTGGCCTGTTCGAGGGTGAGGTCGCGCCCGACCTTGCCGGTGGCAGTGAGTTTGCCGTTAACAAAAGGCAACTGCCCACTGGTCATGATGAGCTTGCCGGTGCGGATGCCGGGAATGTAGGAGCCGATCGGGGCGGGCATCTGCGGCAGGGTGAGGCCGAGCGATGCGAGTTTTTGCGAAGGCGTCATGACGGATCGGGCTCCTTCTTCGACTTTGAAGATTCGCCGGGCTGCTCGCGAAGGATGGCGTCGATATCGACGTCCGTCTTGATCCGATCGAGTTCCGCGAAGGATTCATCTTCCTCCTCTTCATCAATCTCCACCATAGGGCCTGCCTCTGGCTTTGCCGTTTGGCGGCCTTCCGACACAGCAACATTGGGAGCGATCTGCGTCGTCGTCGCCCCGAGCACCGACCTCGGCTCCCACTCCTCGCCGACTTCAATCGGCTCCGCGGAGAGCAGCACGATCATGATCGGCGCGAAAA
>CAYMXF010000454.1:0-1283 GCA_964393935.1 uncultured Planctomycetaceae bacterium | reverse complement strand
TCGGCCGGCGGGTGCGGCAGGAGCATCCGGCTCTTGATCTCCATGAGCGTCGCGGCCATGACCAGAAAGTCCCCCGCGAGATTCGGGTCGATGATCTTGAGCGTCTCGATGTAGACGAGGTACTGCTCGGTGATCCGCGCGACGGGAATGTCGTAGATGTCCACCTCCTCCCGGCGGATGAGGTAGAGGAGCAGGTCCAAGGGACCGTTGTAGACGTCGATTTGGACGAAGTAGTCGGGCATTTGCTGAGTTTTACCGGATTCTAGATCGTACCGCGAGTCGAGTTTCCGATAGCGGATCAACCCGCTGTCACGATGCCACAAGCCGTTCGCACGTCTGCCATAACCTGCTGTGCGACGCTGCGGGCCTTGCGGCTGCCGGCGGCGAGGACGTCTTCCACGTAGGTCTCGTCCTGCACCAGCTTCTTGCGCCGCTCGCGCGGTGCGGCGAATCGCTCCTCGAACAAGTCCGCCAAGCGTTTTTTCGCGTCGCCGTAGCCCATGCCGCCCTTCTTGTAGCGTTCGCGCCACTCGGTAATTTCGGCCGGCGTGGCGAACAACCGCAGCAAGGCGAACACGTTGCACCGGTCCGGATCCTTGGGGTCGGCCACCGGCGTACTATCCGTTTTGAGACTCATGATGAGCTTCTTGGCCTTGCCCGGCTCTTCAAAAAGGTCGATCGTATTGCCGTAGCTCTTGCTCATCTTCTCGCCGTCGACGCCCGGCACGATCGCCGCCTCGTTGAGCTGCGCCTTGGGTATCACGAAGACGTCGCACTTGTAGGCGTTGTGAAAATACCCGGCCATGTCGGCGGTCATCTCGATGTGCTGTACCTGGTCCTTGCCGACCGGCACGGCGTCGCTGCGATAGATGAGGATGTCCGCCGCCTGGAGGATCGGATAGTTGAAGAGACCCATCGATGCGGGCAGCCCCTTGTCTACCTTGTCCTTGTAGCTGACGGCCCGTTCGAGCAGACCCTTGCCGGTGACGGTCGAGAGAATCCACGCGAGTTCGGCGACCTCCGGCACGTCGCTCTGTCGGAAGAGGCACGCTTTGTTCGGATCGAGCCCGAGCGCCAGGTAGTCGATCGCCACGTCGCGCGTCAACTCGGCGAGGAGCCTGGCGTCCTGGATCGTCGTGAGGGCGTGGTAGTTCGCGATGAAGATGAAGCATTCGTGCTTTTCCTGGGCCTCGATGTGCTGCTTCATCGCCCCGAAGTAGTTGCCCAGGTGGAGCTTGCCGGAAGGTTGTACGCCGCTGAGGATGCGCATAATCCAATCGTCC
>CAYMXF010000453.1:0-2713 GCA_964393935.1 uncultured Planctomycetaceae bacterium | reverse complement strand
CCAGGGCCGCCAGGCTGTTCGCGGCGCTCGTAACGCCGGCGGGCGCGGCGGGCGAGCAGCCCGAAGCCCCGCAGTGACGAGCGCGGCCCGGCCACCCGGCTGGCGGGCCATGCTCACGGGGCCGCTCGCGCCGTATACCTGGACCCTGAGCCTCGGCGTGGGCTTGCATGCCATCGCCCGGTACATCGTCATCTCCGCGATCCCCAGCGCCGTGCTCGAGCTGGGCGGCGCGGAACTCCTGAGCTGGGCCACGACGCTGTTTCTAGTCGGCACCATCGTCGGCGCCGTCGATGGCCGTCATCATTGCGGCGCGCGGCTAAGAAACTGGACTATTCTTTCCGCACTCTCGGCAGTAGGGCACCGCCTCAATGGATACCGCACGCATCGATATCGCGTACCGGCCGCTGCGGGTAGCATGGGTCATCCAATCGAACGACTTCGACTCGTTCCGCAAAGTCGTCCGATATTCGCACACGCTTTGGGGTGGCCGATTCAATCCGATCGTGTTCGCGGATAGACCCTCCGAGGCCCGTGACCTGATCGATGTATTCCGCGCCGACATGCTCATGCCGCTAGGCACGTCACCGGAAGTGGCCGGCTTTGCGGCAGCCTACCCGCATCTGCCGACACCTTACTACTCGGACGGCCTGTTCAGCGGTAACGGCGAGAACGCTCGCGCCGAACTTCTTGACATCGACAACGCGCTCTCTTTCGCACGCAAACGTCGCACGCTGGAGGATCTGGCCAAGGCCGAATTTCGCACCTTTGTGTGGGACCCTACCGACCCACTTGCAGATCTTCTATTGATCCAGCTTGGTGCGTACCCGGCAGAGGAAGACTGCCCTATTAACTACGGAGCGATCTTCGCCGGGCCGCTACGAGCGATCGAGGAAACGATCCCAGCCAACGAGCCGCTGCCAACGCGAATCTACGATCACCCGAGCATCGCGTACCTGTCGCGCCACAATCTTGCACGCCACTACACCAGCCAGGCCGGGCGGGACCGTGCCGGCTTTTTCGTGGGCGACGTAACCAGCCTCGACGATCTTGTCACATTCTGGAACCTGCAGGCCGTGAACATTACCCTGCAATTCATCGACCGTACGGACTTCGCCCGCTTTGAGTATCTGATCCCGGTTGCTGAGAGGCTGATGCTCGAAAGGGTCGCTCATTTCGGCGAGCACTGGCGCCGCATCGCCGTGTGGGCACGTAGCGAAAACCTTGACGACGCCCGTAAGCATTTCACGGGGCGTCCGCTCTTGCTAAGCGGTGTGGACGAAGTCTCGTGGAACGGCCTTAACATCAAGTCGCCGATGATAATCCTCGGCGAAGCATCCACGCTCGGTGTCGTGAGCGATTCGTCGGGCAATCCGCGAGTTTCATTTGCGCTGGCCGACAAGCCGTTTTCCGACGACTTCTGGTATCATAATCAGCACCTCGTCGCGTCAGTGTCGATGCTCGGCGACAGCGCATTGGAATGGGGCCACACATTCCTACCGCCTTATGTACCCGAGTTGAACGTCTTCCTTGGCCGATCGATGCTTTACGCCCGACACGAGCAGTTTCGCATCGAGCCAAGGCAGCTTGGGCTTGTCATTGAAGCTGGCGACAAGGACGCTAATATCCGCGGCATCTCGCCGGAGGAACTGTTCGTCGAGCTCTTCAAGCGGGCGGGCGTGTCGGCCAAGCCGAGCGCAGCCGGCCTCCTGACCCGCCAGCTCATCAAGCAGCTTGGCGGCCTGAATGGTGCCCGCGCCCTGAAGATTCCGGGCGTGCGCCGACTCATCAAGGAGCGCGGCCCCACAAACAGTTTCACGGGCAAAGTTGCCTTTCAGACGATCGGGAGCGCCGACCCTGACCGGCCGACCGCCAGCTTCAAGGATCATCAGAGACTGTTCATCGAACGACGCACGGAGCCGCTCCTGACGCCGCCGATGGTCTTCGCCTATCTAGTCGACAAGGGTCTCTTTCGGATGGGAGCGGACTTAGTCTGTCCTGCCTGCTCGCTTAAGGGCTGGACGTCCCTCGATTCCCTAGCAACCAAAGTCGTCTGCGAGTTTTGCGGCGCGGAGTTCGACGCGACCCGTCAGCTCATCGCCGACACGTGGCGATATCGCCGATCAGGGCTCTTGGGCCGCGAGCGCAACGTGCACGGCGCCATCCCGGTCGTGCTGACGCTGCAGCAGCTATGTGTCAACCTTGGGCTGTTCGGAGGGGCGCTATATCTGCCTTCCTACGAGTTGGAAGGCCTGCCAGGCACCGAATTTAAGAAGTGCGAGGTGGACTTCCTCCTCCTTTCGCAGGGCCGGGAGAAGTCCGAACTCATTATCGGCGAATGCAAGGATCAAAGTGAAGCCATCGATCCCACTGACATCGAAAACCTCAAGCGCGTCGGCGCCCTGGTGCCGGCGGAACGATTCGAGGTTTATTATCTCCTAAGCAAGCTCGCCGGCTATTCAGTCGAGGAGATTGCCTTGGCATCGACGTTAAACGACAAATATCACAACCGGGCAATCCTGCTCACGGTCGACGAGTTGGAGCCGTATCACATCTACGAGCGGTCAACGGACAAAGTTGCAAAGGACTCGCACGCGAGCAGCGCTAAAGACCTCGCGCGTATCACCACGCACGTCTATTTCGAAACAAAGGTGCCAGCAAAAGATGACTAGGGTCTAGACTCGAATGAGGTACCAGAGACGCATGGCGGTCTAGG
>CAYMXF010000452.1:0-2729 GCA_964393935.1 uncultured Planctomycetaceae bacterium | reverse complement strand
CGCCGCGGGCGCGAAGCATCTCGCAGATCGCCCGGCCGAGAAACCCGCCGCCGCCAGTGACGAGGGCCTTCATCGAAGCCGCTCCACGGCCCAGACGGCCAGTTTTTCGCGGAAGATCTTTGAGTTGTGGCGGATGTCCACGGGAAACGCGGGGTGATAAAGCACCGTTTGAATCGTTCGCGTGTGCTCGTGACGGCTCGCTAGTTCAAGCAGTTCCACTGTGAATTGTTTCAAATCCGGCGCGAGGCCGGTCTTTTCAAGTTCGATGCAAATGACCGGTTTTTGACGCGGCGGTACGCCGACGCCGACAAGGGCGGAACGGAAGACGCTGGGGTGCTGGTTGAAAATCGCCTCGCAGGGGACGGTGAAGAGCGTGCCGGATTCGGTAATAACGCGGTGGGCCTTTCGACCGCAAAACCAGAGGCGGCCCTGGTCGTCGAAGCGAC
Source organism: uncultured Planctomycetaceae bacterium (assembly GCA_964393935.1). Lineage (GTDB taxonomy): Bacteria > Planctomycetota > Phycisphaerae > UBA1845 > UTPLA1 > DATEMU01. The sequence continues at coordinate 2,283 of CAYMXF010000452.1, read as the reverse complement.
CCACATCACCCATGCGATGCCACAGGCCGTCGCCGTCGGGAATCTTCGCCAGGCGCGTCGCGGCCGGGTCGGTGCAATACTCGCGCGTGACCATCGGGCCTTGGACGACGATCTCGCCGATTTGGCCGGCGGGTAGCACCCATTCGTCCGACCAGCATTCGATGGGTTCGTCGTTGATACGAATGACGCGGACGGTCGCGCCGTTGACCGGGCGGCCGACGCACGTGCCACCGCCACGGGCACTTTCGTAACGCGTCTCGCCGAGGATTTCGGCGTGGTCGATCGACGCGACGGGCAGCGCTTCCGTCGCGCCGTAGGGCGTATGAATCCGGGCACCGGGCGGCAGCATCTTCGCGAAACGTTCCAGCGTCGCGGGCGGGACCGGCGCACCGGCGGAGATGACGCGCGCAAGCGATGGGAGCTTGACGCCGTGCGTCTCGCCGTAGCGTCCAACGCGATCCAATAGCGCCGGCGAGCCGAACATGTGCGTCACCTTCTGATCCTCAATGGCGCCGGCGATCTTGGTCGGATCGACCCACGCCGGCCGCGTCGGGTCCATCTCCGGGAGAACGGCGGTCATGCCCAGCGCGGGATCGAACAGCGCGAAGAGCGGAAAGGTCGGCAGGTCGATCTCGCCGGGGGCGATCTTGAAGTGTTCCCGAAGGATGCGAACTTGCGCGTCGAACATGCCGTGCAAGTACTGCACGCCTTTGGGCGGACCGGTGCTGCCGGTCGTGAAGATGATCGCGGCGGGGTCGTCGGCCTTCGTCGGCGCCATCTCATACGGTTGCGACGTATCGGAGCGAAGGTCAGACAAGCTCAAACCGCGCCAACCCCAGCGACGACCGACCGTAATGTTGATGCGAACCGAGCGGAACGCCGAGGGATGCGTAATGCGCAGCAGGTGCGCCAAAGGAATCCCGATGAACGCCTCCGCCCTGACGTCGGCAAGACACTCGACCATGCGGCGCTTGCCCATGCCGGGGTCGATGAGGACCGGGACCGCGCCGACTTTGTAAAGGGCGAAGGTGAGGATGAAGAATTCGAGGCTGGGACGGACCATGAGGATCGTCCGTGTACCGCGACGGATGCCGATGCACTCAAGCCCGTGCGCGTAACGGTCCGTCTCGCGATTCAATTCGTCGAACGTGACGTCGGCGTAACGCGTACGGCCGTCGGGTTCACGGCCGATAGGATAGACGATCGCTTTCTTGTTTGGGTGCAGGCGGGCCATTTCCGGGAGATAGGAGGCGACGTTTAAGTGCTCCCGCGTTTCGCCAGTCAGAGCCGCGACCGTAAGGGAGCGTTGCGCGGCGTTCGAAGCGTTATCCGGCGCTCCCTTCGTGCTCCCGCCTTGGTCGCACTCAAGGTCGCGGCTCTGATCGGACAGCGCATTTCGTGAAAGAAAATCGCGAACGAGCGGCGCGATCCGATCGCCGGCGTCTTCGAGGACGTAGTGGCCCGCATCGGGGAATTCGTGTACTGCCGCGTTAGGGAATCGGCGACGCCATTCCGCAAGGAAATGCACGTCGAAAACGAAGTCCTTCATGCCCCAGCAGATCAACGTCGGGAGGCCGGCGAAGCGATGCAGATTCTCGTCGACGCTTCTGACGAGGTCGTAACTCGCGTCGCCGGGGCGCAGCGGGATGTCCTGCACGAAGCGCAGCGTCGCGATGCGGTTTCGCCACGAGTCGTACGGCGCGGTCAGGCCGGCGCGGACGTCGGGGGCGAGGCCCTTGGCTGTGGCCATGACCGTCGCCGCGCGGGAAAAAAGGTTGAACCCACGGACGGCGGCGGCGGCGAGCGGTCCTCCGTCGCGAAGGAGTCGCAGGCGCATCGGCAGCCGCTTGCCCGTAGGGAGCAGAAAGGCCGCCGTGTTGAGGAGGACCAGGCGCGCGATCCGCTCGGGCTTTCGCAGCGCGCAGGCCATGCCGATCATGCCACCCCAATCATGGAGGACGAGCGTGACGCCGCGTTGGAGCCCGAGGTGATCGAGCAATCGTTCGAGATCATCGACGCGGCGTTCGAGGCGATAGTCATACCCGTCGTCGGGGGGCTTGTCGGACAGGCCGCAGCCGATGTGATCCGGCACGACGCAGCGGACTTCGCCTCGCAAAGCCAGAACGAGATTGCGAAAGTAGAACGACCACGTCGGATTGCCGTGGACCATGACGATCGGCTCGCCGGCGCCTTCGTCGAGATAGTGGTAGCGCCACGGGCCCGCGCTGATATAGCGGGACTCGAAAGGGTAGAGGCGCTGGGACACGTTGACGAGCGACGCCA
>CAYMXF010000451.1:0-2745 GCA_964393935.1 uncultured Planctomycetaceae bacterium | reverse complement strand
CCCTTCATTTCCCATTGGCGGCCATCCCCGGGCGCGATCGAAATGTACTGCGCGCCCAACGCGCTGCGGATCTGTTGGCGGATGCGGCGCTCCGTCCAGCCCTCGGGCAGGCGATTTTCCTCCTTGAGCTTGTTGTAAACGTCGTCGATTTCCTTCGTCAGGTCCGGCACCGGCGCGGGGATTCCCGCGCGGGCCACCAGCACTTGGCGGCGCAGCTCGTCGAATCGGCGGAGGTTCACGCGGCTGGGCTCCGGCAGGCGCAGCAGCATGTCGCCGGTCTGTTGCTTGGTCTTTCCGAGGGCCTCGGCGAAGGCGGTCACGACCGGACTTTCCATCCCCTTTTCCCCCGGCCCCCGAACCTGTTCGAGCTTGTCCACGATGGCGTCGGCTTGATCCGGCGTAAGGTTTCCGTAGGTCGCCAGATCGTTGACGAGGGTGCTCTTGTAGCGCTCAACGATCGCCACCGTGCCGATGCGCGTCACGACGGCGGCGAGCGCGAGCAGGCACACGTTCAGCGTCATGACTCCGACCCATTTTCCGGCGACGATCTGCCATCGGGGAATCGGCTTCGAGACGATGCCGTAAATCTGACGCCCGGCGATCTCGACGGACAGGCTGCGACAAGAAAAGAAGATCGTGAGCAGCGAGAGAATGAAGCCGGAAAAACCCATCGAGTAGGAAACGAACATCTGCAATCGGCCTTTGATGGTGCCGTCGCCTTCGGCGGTGAGCCAGAACAGAGGGATGCTGACCAGGATGATGAGCGTGAAGCCCGAGGCGACCTTGGCGCGAAGCCCTTCCGCCAGCGTCGTACGGGCGACGGCGGCGATGCGCTGCCGCGCGCCGCGCAGCTCCCATCCGCCGACTTCACCCGCCTGGCGGTTGAACGCCTGACGAATGATATACACGAGCGTCACCAGGCCCATCAGGCCGCCGAAGGTGAACATGATCATGAAGAAGGTGTTTTCAAACATGACGGCAGCAGTACGGGCGTGGGTCAGGAAGGTGGGTTTTTCGGCGGATCGGGGGCCGGCTTGCTCTGGGGACCTGCGGGTTTGAGGAGCCGTTCCAACACGGCACGGTCCGGTTCGTGTTTAGGCAGCGGCGATTCGACGGGCCCGACCACGTCGATCGGAGGCTTCGGCTTCTTGTCTTTCTTGAGTTGTTCAATGATGTCGGTTCGCGGGGCCGTCGGTGCGGCGGGCCTTGGCGGCATTTCGGTGGTGGCGGGCGCAGCGGTCTGACGTCCGGCCTCGACCAGCGTTTCGACCAGCGAGGCCGGCCCCCCCGCCTTTCCGCCCAGGAATTCGGAGACGCCGACGTTCGATTCCGCGCCGCTGGTTTGCAGTTTTTCGCGTTGGGCCTGGCTGACGACGCGCAAGAAAAGCGATTCGAGGCGATCGATGGGATGCTCGACGGCGAGCGTCTCGCTGCCGGATTGGGCGATGACCTCGCGGATCTTGCGGATGGCCACGTCGTCAAGTTGCCGGGCCGTGATTTGCGTGACGTCGCGGCGTTGCAGCAAGTCGCCGACGGATCCGAGGGCCTGCCTGCGCCCGCCGTACATGATTCCCACGCGGTCGCAAACATCCTCGACGTCCGCCAGCAAGTGGCTGCAGAGCAGTACGGTCTTGCCGCGCTGCGCGAGAATCTCGATGACGTCTTTGATCTGGCGCGTGCCGATGGGGTCCAAGCCGGTCGTCGGCTCGTCGAGGATGAGAAAGTCGGGGTCGTTGATCAGCGCTTGAGCCAGCCCGATCCGGCGGGCCATGCCTTTGGAATACGTTCCGACCGGCCGGCGACCGGCGCGCGTCAGGCCGACCATTTCAATGAGTTGTTCCGTGCGGCGGCGGCGCTCGTGCCGATCGAGCTTGAAGAGCCGGCCGTAATAATCCAACGTCTCGTACGCGTTGAGATATCGATAGAGATACGACTCTTCCGGCATGAAACCGATCCGAGCCTTTACCGCCGTGTCCGTGGGCGGACGGCCGAACACGCGGGCCGCGCCGGAGGTCGGATAGAGCAGCCCGAGCAGCATCTTGATCGTGGTGGACTTTCCCGAGCCGTTCGGGCCGAGAAGGCCGAAGACTTCGCCGGGGCGGACTTCCAAATCGAGATGGTCGACAGCCAGGACCTTGTCGCGCCCCCAAAAGTCCTGAAAAACCTTGGTGAGGGCGATGCACTCGACCACCGGGGCCGGCGAGCGGTCCGCAGTCATGGCATCACCAGTTGGGGTTTCCTCTTCCGGGGCGTGGTCGCGCCGACGCCCTTGGCTTCGGGCTTCTTTTTTAGCTCGGGGAGTTCGGCGGTCCGCGGGATTTTCAGCCAAATCTTCCCGTTTTCGCCCGACTTCGACACGAACATCTTTGCGACCTTCTCGTTATCCAGGGCGCGGGAGTAGGTTTCGTCTTTCAGGCGTGACATGAAGATGTCGGGGTTTTTAAGATATTCCGGCAGGAGCGATCGAAACTGCTCCCAGTCGCCGGAAGCCTCTTTGACGAGTTGATCGCGTGAGATCTGCGCGCCCTTGATGGTGCCTTGTACCTCGCCGCTGGCGTGTTCGAGGAGCGATTCCACCTTGGTCTTCTGCGAGGCAAGTTTCGAGCGGAGCGAATCCGCCTCGGCCTTTGGCGGGGATGGGGAGGCGGAAACCTTCAAGAGCAGATCGTATTCCGCGCTGATGGCGTCGGCTAATTCCTGATAGTCCGGCCCCGCCGCTTGAAGGAGTTTTTCCTGGGCCTCCGA
>CAYMXF010000450.1:0-2748 GCA_964393935.1 uncultured Planctomycetaceae bacterium | reverse complement strand
CGGCGACGGCCACCTTGAAGCCCTTAACCGCCAGATCATAAATCTGCGACTTCTGGCCGGTCATAAACAGCCACTGGCCCGGCTCGGCCTGCATCATCCGCCCGTACTCCTTGAGCACCTTCGGCGTGTCGCGCTCGGGATCGACGCTGATGGAGACACAGACGACGTCCTCCATCTTCTCGTCCTTGAGAAGCTGCCGAAGCTCTTTCATCCGTCGCGACATCACCGGGCACGGGCCGGCGCAGTAGGTGAAAAAAAAGTCCGCCACCCACACGCGGCCGCGAAGGTCGTTCAGCGAGACGCGCTGGCCGCTCGATTCGATCAATGTGAAATCGGGCAGGGTCGCGATGATCGGCAGCGGCTCGGGCTTCGCCGCTAGTTGCTCCGCCGTTGACCCACGAAGCCGGGCCTTGTCCACCCGTGAGTATTGCAAGTAGGCCACCCCCCCCACCGCTCCGAGGGATAAAACCATAAGCAACCAAAAGCCCGCGCCGGGCTTGCTGTGCGGATTATCGATGGACGGCTGCGGAGCGGAGTCGGGCGAATCCGTGGTCATTGCAGTACCCTCGCGGCGTCCTTGCTCACGGCGGACATCGAGAGCCCAAACATCGCCGCGGCAAAAAGGATCGAGACGACCCAGGCCGTTGCGAGGTCGCCGTGGACCAGAGGATGCGACGCCGGCGCGTCCAAATAGACCGACCAGCGAAGCAGCGTGACGCCATAGGTCACGGGGTTGATCAGCATGATCCACCGCAACCACGTCGCCGAGCCGCCGGGCGGAAAGAACGCGCCGGAGATAACCAGCATGGGCATGAGCACGAGGTTCATGATGGCGTGGAAGCCCTGCGTCGATTCCATTCGCCAAGCAATGGCAAAGCCCAGGCCGCTGAGCGCGAAGGCGATGAGCGTCATGGTGACGAAGGCGACGACCGCCGCCGAGAGACCAAGTCGAATCCCCGCCCACGGTGCGAGGGCCAGAAACGCCATCGACTGACCGACCGCCAGCGTCGTCGCGCCGAGAATCTTGCCGAGGGCGATCGACGCGCGAGAGACCGGCGCGACGAGAACGGCCTGAAGGAAGCCCTCCTTGCGGTCGTCGATGATGGAGATCATCGAGAAAATCGCGGTGAAAAGGAGGATCGCGACGATGGCCCCGGGAAAGGAGTACTCGAGATAGCTCGTCTGCGCATCCGTGCCGGGCAGTTTGAAGGATTGCCTAAGCCCCCCGCCGACGAGCAGCCAGAAGACCAGCGGCGTGCCGAGCGCTCCGACAATGCGGCTTCGCTGTCGCAAAAAGCGGACCATCTCTCGCCGCCAGAGCGTCGAGCAGGGCTGCCAAAGGCCGACGTGGGTGGTTTGCATCAGTCGCGTCACCTTGAAAGCATAGTCCCGCGCCGCATCACGCGGCATTCGCCGTCGCATCGGCGTCGAACCGACGCCCCGTCTCGTGGACGAACACATCTTCCAGCGTCGGGCGGCCCAGCGTAATCGCCTTGATCTCACCGGCAAAGCCCGCCATCAGACGGGCCATCGCGCTTTGTCCATCGGAAGTTTCGATCCGCACCGCCCCATCGACGACGGCGGCCTCGACACCCAACTCGCGCGCCGCACGGTCGCGAAGCAAATCAGGCTCGTCGCAGGCAATCGTGATGCAATCGCCGCCGATGCGGTCCTTGAGCTGCGCGGGACTCCCGTAAGCGACAAGCCGCCCGCGATCGAGAATGGCCAATCGATCGCAACGATCCGCTTCCTCCATGAAATGCGTGGTCAGCAGGATCGTGACGCCGGTCGATTGCCGTAGCTCCTGCAAGACGAGCCAAAGTTCCCGCCGCGCGACCGGATCGAGGCCGGTGCTTGGCTCATCGAGGATCAGCAGCGCCGGCTCGTGCAATAATCCCTTGGCGATCTCCACTCGGCGGCGCTGCCCGCCGGATAGTTTCTTAACAAGGTCATCCTCCCGGCCGGCGAGTCCCAAGCGGCCGAGGAATCCGATGACCCGCTCCTCCAACTCGCGGCCCGACAAACCATAAAGATGCCCGGCGTGACGGAGATTCTCACGGGCAGTGAGATAGATATCCAAGCTCGGCGATTGAAAAACGACGCCGATCCGCCGCCGCGCGGCCGCGCGATCCGTTCGGACGTCGCACTCGCAGATGCGAGCCGTACCGGCCGACGGCGTCAATAGCGTCGTGAGGATGCGAAAGAGCGTGGTCTTTCCGCCGCCGTTGGGTCCGAGCAGGCCGAAACACTCGCCTTGGCCCACGGTGAAGCTGACGCCGTCGAGCGCGACCCGCGAACCGTATTGATGGCGAAGGGAGTCAACCTGAACAACGTCGGTCATGGCTTAGGTGCCGGCACGATCGAGAAGGAGCAACATCATCAGGAGCGGCAGGTAAGCAAGCGTGGCCAATAGCACGACACGAGCGCTGGCGGTCGTGCGTTGCACGGCAAATCGCCCGGCGACGGCGACCAGCGAGAGCCCCAAGACGATGGCGCCGATGAGAAAGTACGTTCCCGCATAGCCGGTGATCGCAGGCAAGAGGCTCACAGCGAGCAAGACGATCGAGAACAGCACGGTTTGCCGGCCGGTGGCAACGCCGGTCGAATCCACTACCGAGAGCATGCGATACCCTCCGGCGCGATAGTCGTCGCGATACATCCAGGCAATGGCGAAAAAGTGCGGAAGCTGCCAGACAAACAGAATCACAAAGAGCATCCAGGCGAGCGGGCCGAGATCGCCGCGGGCCG
>CAYMXF010000449.1:0-2751 GCA_964393935.1 uncultured Planctomycetaceae bacterium | reverse complement strand
GAACTCGTGGAGGCCGTAGAAGAGGAATAGCACGACGACGGCTTGCATTTTCACGTCATCTCACTATCGTATGATTTGCTCGTCAGCGGCCCACGGACGGGTCGTTGCGGCGTCGATGGAGGTAGGGCGGGCTCTGCCCGCCGCTCGCTTCGGCGGGTAAAACCCGCCCTACTTGGCCTCTAGGGCCGCCTCGCTAGTCTCAGGAGTACGATTGGCCATGGCCAATGGGACGAGTTCTCCCGCGATCGCAATGGACTATGCCGCTCGCCCGGACCGAGACCGCCTGGGCGTGACGGAGCGCAACTTTCTCCGCGCCGGCCTCTACACCGCCGCGATCGTCTTTCTCTTCTGGTGCGGCTACTACTTCGAACGCAGCATTCTGCACCGCCATCCCGCCGACATCCGCTTCATCCGCGAGGCGTCCGAGGCGGCGATGCGCTACATCACCATCCCGCACATCGTCATCGGTTTTCTCTTCATGATCTCGTCGCCCAAGAACCGTAATCTACGACAACGGCTCTGGGCCGCGGGCCTGCTCATGGCCGGCGCCGTACTTTGCGCCGTCTACTGGAAAGGCGGCGGCAAGGCCAACCTGCTGCTCTATAGCGGCGTCTATCTTTACTTCCTCGTCCACGAACTCCGCGACGAGGCGATGTTCTACACGGTCCTCGGCGAGGCCGCGCCCATCGCCGACAAAACGGCCTTTCGGGGACTCGTTCGATGGACAACAGGGCTTATCGTTTTCACGATGGCGTCCTTCGTCTGGGCGCCGATCCCCTATGGCTTCTACTACAAAAAACTGACCGAGCCGACTTCCGCGCTGGCGGATTGGGCCGCGGCCCACGCCTCGTGGCTGGATGGCTCGATGCCGATGTCCCTGAAGATCGTGCTCAGTGCCGCCCCGTTCCTAGTGTCCGCGATCGGTTTCACCCTGGTCTGGCGGCGCTACGCCGCGCGCTTGGGTTATGTGGATGTTCGTTCGCTGATCCGCACTCACGCCATCCTCTTCAAGGTCATGTTCGGTGTCGCCGGGGTGCTCGGCCTGTCGCTCGCGCTCACGCAGCGCGCGTACTCGCTCATCCTCTTCCACGTCGTCGCCTGGTACATCTTCGCCGCCTACCAATTCGCCAAGCATCCGCCCAAGGCCCCTCCGCAAGGCTGGTGGCAATGGATGCGGACGAGCGTCCGCGGCTTCAAGACGCTGCATATCGGCATGATCGTCGTCCTCATGACCGTCGGCCTCGTCTGGACGATCGGCCTCGACCGGACCTCCTCCCTGGCATGGCTCCTGGCCCCTGAGTCGTTTCTCTACTGGACCATCATGCACATCACCGTTAGCTTCGTCCCGCGCTAAAAGCCTCCGCCGGGAGGTTTCAGGAGACAGCCGAGGGCGGCTGGTGTACAAGATGGCATTGCTGCTCAACCTCCTGGGGCCGCGTCGAGGTTTCGACGGCGGCCTGTTTCTCCCCGACAACAAGTCGGTCACCGCGCGCCGGCCGATCGAGACGCTCGCTGTCGCCGCGCCGCTGCACGTCCCGCTCCAAGTTCGTCAGGACTTGCCGACGGCGCCGCTCGTCAAGCCCGGCGAGCGCGTTCTTCGCGGACAGCGCCTCTCGCAGCCCACGACCGTGGAAGCCGTCCCCGTCCACGCCCCGACCTCCGGCGCGATCACGGGCTTCGGCCGCGTCTGGACGGCGCACGACGGCTTCCTGCCCTGCGCCGTTCTGGAACCCGACGGCCGCGACGAAGAGTACCACCATCCCTGGGATTGGGACGGCGAGTCCTTCTTTGCGCAGCTCGCCGAACACGGCGTCGTCTGTCCGCAGCCGCGAGGACCTGCCCATACGATCGTCCGGCAGGCGACGATGGCCGGCGTCACCCACCTCATCGTCAACGCGATGGAGACCGAACCCTATCTCACCGCCGATCTGCGAACCATCGTCGAAGAACCCGGTCGCGTTGTGGATGCGACCTGCGAATTCGCCGACGCCCTCGGCATCCATCGCGTGATCCTGGCCATCCCCTATCGGCACCGCCGCGTCACGCGTCGCATCGAGGCCGAGGCCGCCGGTCGATTCGTCGAGGTCGTCCCTCTTGCCGGCCGCTTTCCGCAATGTCATCCGACGATTCTGATCAAGACGCTCTTGGACCGTGAAGTTCCTCCCGGAGGCAGCGGGCTCGACGTCGGCGTGCTCGTCCTGCCGCTCGCGATGGTCCGCGCCGCGGCCGAGGCAATCTTCGATAACCGGCCCATGACGCATGTGCTGCTGACGATGGCCGGCGAAGCCATCAGCCGGCCCGGCACCTACCGCGTCGCGATCGGAACGCCGGTTCGCCACCTTGCCGAGCGACTCGGCGCAACCGGTCCCCTGGCCCGCGTCGTCTGCGGAGGGCCGCTCACCGGCGTCGCCCTCACCCACGAAGACGCCGTCGTCACCGCGGATATGACCGCGCTGTTATTCTTTTCGAGGACCGAGGACCAAAATCCGATACCCTGCATTCACTGCGGCTGGTGCGTCGAGGACTGTCCCGTCGGCCTCGATCCGCCGGACTTGGTCCAACTCGAATCCCAGCCGAATTGCACCGCGGACGACTTGACGCGCCTGAAGGCGTGTATCCAATGCGGGTTGTGCAGCTATGTCTGCCCCGCCTCGTTGCCGCTTTCGCAGACGATACAACGAACGCGGCTGCGCTTCGAGTCTTCACGGAGATCGCCGACGGCATGAGCGCGCACGCCATGATCCTGCCCAC
>CAYMXF010000448.1:0-2758 GCA_964393935.1 uncultured Planctomycetaceae bacterium | reverse complement strand
CCGGGGGTACGATAAGATGAGTGGCTTGGGAGTGTCCTCCGCTGCCGGCCATGGCTGTTGACCTGCCTTGAATGGCCTACCCTGGGGATGATCGAGTGCGAAAAAGAACGATGAACCGCCGTGTAAAAATCCTGTGTCTCGCCACTTATCTGGCGATGGGAACGTATCTGACGCAGCTTGGGGGATGCTTTTCGATCGCGGCCAATACCGCGTTGGCTGCCTTCCCGCTCCCGAATTTCCTGCCTGATTCCGGCGTTCTCGCATTTTGTGGAACTCCGAACATCCAACTGGTCGATCAGAACGGCGTTCCAACAGGCGTCATCCTCAACGGGGAGGATGATCTCGTTTTCTTTTGCCCGGCAACGCCAGTAATGACGGGGGGCGGGGGCGGGGGTTGATGTGCCGCGCACCGGCAGAGGTTAGGTCACGCTTCCTTTTGATGCGTGAACATCGGGATGAAGGTTGTTTGAACGAAAGAAACCACGAAGGTGGGAAGGATCATGCGAAAATACAAATCGATTCGGAAGATCGCACTGGGGTTGACCGTTCTGCTGAGCGGCGGGACCGTCCTCGACAACGGCTGCTTTAACACGCTCGCCAGCATCAACGTATGCGGGACGATCCTGACGTTCTGCACGCCCGCCGATCAGATCAATATGCTCTTCCCTTATCTGGAAGTGCCGGATTTTCAGACGGATCCTTCCTGCACCATCCCACTGGGCTGCGACGGCAGTGACGTCTACACCATCATCCCGCCCGGCTTGCCCGGCGGTGGTCCATCGGATCCGCCCACCGACAACTCAGGCGGCGGCACCGGCGGCGGCGGCTAACCGTCGGACGCCAGCACACTTAAACTATTTACGTGATGCCACAAACGCGCGCATGGCGCGGAGGGTCTCCTCGCTGACGTGGTGTTCGATCCCCTCCGCGTCGGAATGCGCCACGGATTCGCTGACGCCGATGGTGAAGAGGAAGTGAGTCACGGTCTGATGGCGCTGGCGCGCCGATTCCGCCAGCCGGCGACCGGCATCCGTCAGGAAGATCGATCGATAGGGCCGGTTCGTCACCAGACCGCCCTTCTGTAACCGGGAGACGGTCTTGGTCACGGTGACGTGGGTCACGCCCAAGCGCCGGGCAATATCGACCGCGCGGGCCTCTCCCCCGCCGTCGATCAAGTCGGCGATCACTTCGACGTAGTCTTCGGCGATCTCGGCGGCGTGCGCCGCGCGCGTGCGGCGATGGTTGCTCGCCTGTTTCTCGGGCACGAGCAGCGAGGGCGAAGCGGCCGACCGATCGGCGGGTTTTGCCCGTTTCTTCATGCTCCATGAACTCCCAAGGGGCATTCTCCCCCGAAATGAGCCCCTTGACAACCTCTTATCGCCAACCTAGATTTGTACCCTATGCTACAAACCGCCGGCCTCGCGCCGGCGGCCCCGCGGGACGCCGTCGACATGAACATGCCCGTCCCATCAAAGAATCTCCCGTCGTCGGGGACCCTCTCCCTCGAGGAAGTCCACCGTTCGGTCTCGATCCCACCGGGGCATTGGTGGCGGAAGATGCTCGCCTTCGCCGGCCCGGCCTACATGGTCTCCGTCGGCTACATGGACCCCGGCAATTGGGCGACCGACCTCGAGGGCGGCGCCCGCTTCGGCTACCAGCTCATCTGGATCCTCCTGATGAGCAACCTGATGGCGGTGCTTCTCCAGACCCTCAGCGCGCGGCTGGGGCTGGTCGCCGGTCGAGACCTGGCCCAGGCCTGTCGCGACGCCTATAGCCCGCCCGTCCGGTGGGCGCTCTTCGGCCTTTGCGAGATCGCCATCGCCGCCTGCGACCTGGCGGAAGTGCTGGGCACGGCCATCGGCCTCAACCTGCTCTTTCATATTCCCCTGGTCTGGGCCGTGCTCATCACCGGCATGGACGTCTTTTTGCTTCTCGCTATTCAGCGCCTCGGCATCCGAAAGATGGAGGCGTTCATCCTCATGCTCGTCACCACCATCGGCGCCTGCTTCGTCATCGAAATCTTTTTGTGCAAGCCCTCCGTGTCCGGCATTGCTTCGGGCTTCGTGCCCGGTGCGCTTTCGAACGACGCCCTTTATATCGCCATCGGCATCCTTGGCGCGACGGTCATGCCGCACAATCTCTATCTACACTCCGCGCTGGTCCAAAGCCGCGACGTGCAGCGCAGCATCGAGGGCGTCAAGATGGGTTGCCGCTACAACCTGATCGATTCCGCCGTCGCATTGAATTGCGCGTTTTTCGTGAACGCCGCCATCCTCATCGTCTCGGCGGCGACGTTTTGGAGCCGTGGGCAGGTCGTTACAGAGATCGCCCAGGCCCATGAACTGCTCGAAGGCTTGCTCGGCACGCGGGCCGCGCCCGTGGCCTTCGCCATTGCACTGATCTGCGCCGGGCAGAGTTCGACGATCACCGGCACGCTCGCCGGTCAGATCACGATGGAGGGCTTTCTGCGATTTCGCATGAGGCCGTGGCTACGCCGGCTGATCACCCGTTCGCTCGCCATCATTCCCGCCGTCATCGTCATCTCCCTTTCCGAATCCGGAGAGGGCGGCACCTACAGGCTGCTGATCCTCAGCCAGGTGATTTTGAGCCTGCAACTCCCGTTCGCCGTCGTGCCGCTGGTGAAATTCACGAGCAGCAAGGCGAAGATGGGGCCGTTCGCCAATCCGCTGCCGGTCAAGATTCTCGCGTGGATCGTCGCCGCGATCATCATCGGACTGAACGTCAAGCTCGTCGTCGG
>CAYMXF010000447.1:0-2760 GCA_964393935.1 uncultured Planctomycetaceae bacterium | reverse complement strand
TCAAGGCGCTGTTCGTGTCGATCGAGGAAGAGCAGAAGAAGCGGGGGAATTTGTAAGGCCTGGTCGCCGCACGAAGCGGCGCTAAGATGACTTGGCGTCCAGGTTCTAGTTGACGGGAGTTGAGACCATGGCCGTAATTCCAGACATTGAGATGGCAGCCGGGTCGCAGTACGTCGGCCTGCGGATGTCCGCAGATGAGTTTCTGCAGATTCCGGACGACGGCTGTTTCTATGAATTGATCGATGGAGTGATCGTGATGTCGCCGAGCCCTACGCCGAAACATCAAAGCGCGATGGTGGAGATTGCCAGGCAGATCGCTAATTTCCTTGTTGATACCCCGCTCGGCTCCGTCTTCGCCGAGGTCGATGTTCATTTAGGAGAAGGTCCGACCGGCGGCGATCTCGTCTATCGTCCGGAGGTGATCTTCGTGCGCAAGGATCGCTTGCGGCAAATGGAAGATAAAATCTTCGGCGCGCCGGATTTAGTCGTCGAGGTGATTTCCAAGGGCTCGCGCCGATTCGATACCGAGACAAAGAAGTGCGACTACGAGCGCTTCGGCGTCAAGGAATATTGGCTCATCGACCCGGCACGTAGCGCGATGACTTTCTACCGAATCCAAGAAGGCCGATTCGTCGAGGCGCCGGTCTCCGGCGATTTCTTCGCAAGCCAGGCCGTGCCCGGTTTTCAGCTCGATCTGAAGCGCGTCCGCGACACGTTCAAGCCGTGGTAAATTGCGATCGTCTCGCCGCGAGGCTAATCACTCTGCGATGGGGGTAGTAAACCTGCTCTCGGGGGCGGGTCGACGATGTGCCGTGAGACTATTTCGTGAACCATTTCACGTGGGGCAAGATGCAGTACGTGCTCAACGGTAGCCAAAGCGCGGGCATTTAGCGTCTTCAGAATCAAAACGATTCCCCCGAGTGCGACCACGAGTACGACTAGCGGGATCATGATGAAGCCCGTGGGGACAGTCGTAAGGCGCAGTTCTCGATCGTGTAGAGTTTTCTCGACTTCAACGAATTGAGTCGCTGCCGCTTGGTTTATAGCCACATATTTTTTAAGTTCTTCTTGACTCATGCTACGGTTGTCCTGCGTCAACTGCTGCATTTGCTGGTTGAGTCGCGACCAGCTTTCCAACTGATCCTCTCGTTCTTTAAGATTTTTCTGGAAAGGCACGACAAACAAGCACGCACAAATCCCTCCGCCGATGACAACGCCAAAAACAGTACCGAAAAGAAAATGCGGATTGGTAGCTGTCGCAACAACAACTTTGAGGGAATCTGCAAAGACGCTATTCGCTTGTTCCCGTTCTTGATTCATCGGTTATCTCTCTACTAGGAACGACCCTTGCCGTACGCATTACATAAAGTCGAACACGTTCGCGGAGGTTGGCATGAAACCAAAGAAGGATCACCAGGGGAACGACGCAAGCCACAATTATCAATATGTAGATTACATGTACCCACGCTCCACGTTGCAGGTTTGCGGCGTCGACGAGAGGTATCTCTTTCAGCGATCCTTCGGTTACCAGTAGGCGCCGCCTCAGATTATTGTTTTCGTTGGTGAGGTCTGTGTTTCTCGTTTCTTTTTCCTCGATGCGCCTGCGCCAATCTTGCTCTGTCTCTTGTTTTTTCTGCTCATATTCTTTTTTCAAATCCTCCATCTGTTTCGTAACACGCTCGTAATCGGCTTTTAGGTTTTCAGGAGTACCCGGGGGCGGACTTCGATCACAACAGAGCATGGAAGTGAAAAACACCACGCCGAGCAGGGTGCATAAACTGACCGTCGGTCGTTTTTTGTCCCGGGAAGAAAAATGATTCGTGAGCATGTCGCGGCGTTTTATCAGTTTGGCCAGACTTGTTCCGATTCCCAACCGCCGAATTCCGCCTTGCGGACGGGTTTGCGGGCATATCCCCTTCGGTGTTGGCGCTCCAACTCCTTGCTTCGAATCTTGTGAATCGCGGTTTTGAGAGCGTCACGCGCAACGGCGGACCGGGTCGTCCGAAGTCGTCTGGCCAGTGCCTCGACCTGCTTAACGAGGTTTATGTCCAGGCTCAATTGGATGGTCTTGGTGCGGTTCATGTTTTGGCGGCGATCGCTATTCGTATCATGATAGCCGGGAAAGCCCACCACGTTCAAGCGGCGGTCGCTCATGCCTAACTTAGAGACCGCCTGGTTTCAGGAATCAGCCCATCATTTCACAGGCCTTGAGTTCATCGAGTGGCCGACGCGCGGGATGAATGATAAAGTGTTGTCACATCGTCCCGCGATGATCGTCGGGCTCGGACCGGCTTGAGATTCACCGGACGAGTTGTATTTGCAGGGAGGCAAGGTTCGTGTCGCATTCGTCAGCAAACCCCTTCGTCCACCTCCACGTCCACACGCACTACAGCCTGCTCGACGGAGCCAATCGGATCGACGAGTTGGTCAAGACGGCCAAGGGCATGAAGATGCCGGCGATCGCCATCACCGATCACGGCAACATGTTCGGCGTGATCGAGTTCTACCGCACGGCGATCGCGACGGGGATCAAGCCGATCATCGGGATGGAGGCGTACATCGCCCCCGGAGATCGGCGGGTCAAGGAAAAGCAGCAGGGCGAGGAGTCGAATTATCACCTTCTCCTGCTGGCGATGAACAACGTGGGTTATCACAACCTGCTCAAGCTCACGACGATCGCCCATCGCGAGGGGTTTTACTCCAAGCCGCGGATCGACCGCGAGGTGCTCGCGGCGCATCACGAGGGGCTGATCTGCACGA
>CAYMXF010000446.1:0-2770 GCA_964393935.1 uncultured Planctomycetaceae bacterium | reverse complement strand
TCGACGTTTTTTTGCGTGATGCCGAGCTCCTCGGCCTCGATCATCGCCAACAGCGTCCACTTCACGAGATCGAACCATTGATCGTCGCCGTGACGGACCATCGGCCCGAGCGGCTCCTTGGAAACGCGCTCGGGCAGAATCACAAAATCGTCCGGGGTGCCGGTCGCCGTGGCGCGGATCGCGGCAAGCTGCGAGGCATCGGTCGTAAAGACGTCGCAGCGCCCGGAAACAAAGGCGCTGATGTTTTCCTCGACCTTTTCGAGCACGACCGGCGTGAAGGTCATGCCGGTGGTGCGGAAATAATCGGCGAGGTTGAGCTCGGTCGTCGTGCCGGGTTGCACGCAGATCGTCGCTCCGTTCAATTCCCTTGCGCTTTTGAGGCCCAATTTCTTCCGCACCATGAAGCCCTGGCCGTCGTAGAAGTTCACCCCGGCCATGTTGAGGCCGAGCGCCGTGTCGCGCATCAGCGTCTGCGTCGCGTTACGCGTGAGCACGTCGATTTCGCCGGACTGCAGCGCCACGAACCGCTGCTGCGCGGTCATCGGTGTGAACTTCACCTTGTTGGCATCGCCGAAGATCGCCGCGGCGATGGCGCGGCAGAGATCGACGTCGATGCCGTGCCAATTGCCCTGCGCGTCGGGCGCGGAGAAGCCGGCGACGCCGGTGTTCACGCCGCATCGCACGAAGCCCTTGGCGGTAACGGCGTCGAGCGTCGGACCGGCCGCCACCGGGCTGGCCAGCCCGGCGACGAGCAGGCTACCGAGGCAGGCGAGCGCAAGCTTCAACATATGGACCTCCATGGTCAGCGGTGTTCTTGGACTGATGTCCTTATGCTCTCTAGATGCTCTCTAGGCTGAAGCAGAGGCAGAGTTACCACCCTTGATTAGGGGCGCAACCGATCATATCGCCGGGTGCCCCTCGATCGCAGCAAGGATATCGATGTGGTCGACGGCCCGATCGTGCCATACCGTCATAACTCCCGCGAGATCCTCTCGAAAGGCGCGCAAAGATGCATCGTGCTCGATAACCCATAGGTGGTAGCCCAGACCGATCAGGAACCGCAAATAATCCTCGCCCGAGACGCCCGAGATTCCCGGCATCGATCCCGGCGAGAATTCGCTGATGATTGCCGGTCGCCATCGCGCGATGGTCTTGCGGCAGCCGAACAACGCATTGTATTCGGCACCCTCGACATCGATTTTGATCAGGTCGATCCGACGTTCGTCGGATAACAGCGCATCGAGTGGCAGGCTTAGCACCGTCTCGGCATTGAGCAATGCAGCCATATCCTGCGGGGGTGGGCTCGTGGTGCCATTCGAATGCGAAGTGTGGAGCACCAGAAGGCCGATCTCCCGGCCGGCCGCCGACTGCGCGACCACGACCTGCCCGAAGTCATTGATGCGGCGTGACGCCTCCAGCAGTTTGACGTTGCGGGTGTTCGGCTCCACGGCCAGCACGAAGCCCGTCGGGCCGACCAGCGCCGCGGCCAACATGGTGAACCAGCCGATATTGGCGCCGATATCGACGACGCCCATGCCCGGTCGCAAGAAACGGCGGAACGTCGCGGAGATCTCGGGCTCGTAGGTTCCACCCAATACCGTGCGCCCCACAGCGAGATCGTCCGGCGCCGCATAGATGGAAAACTCGGGCGTGCGGGCGAGCGACGTATCACCAGCCGTCCATGCCAGCAGGTTGCGCTGCGAGAATTCCAAGGACGAGAAGTAGCTGGCGGCTACCAAAGACAAATCTTCTCCAACCCGACTGGAATGCCCCGCCCATTCCTCGCGATTCGGGTTACGTCCGAGAATCAGGCGAAAACAGGCCAAAATGTCGGCCTCGGAAGCGTGCGGATCGAAAGACCGCTCCCACGGCGGAGCGCCCTTCATCCGTTTACCCAGAATTTTTGACAGGGAGAGCATTAAAAATATCCTTCAACCAGCACCGCTCGCGGCAACAACCGCCAAATTCAGCCCGCGCCGCGTTTCTCCTCGGGCACGAATACGACCGTGATCCAGGCCTCTCCTTTTGACAGGTCCGCCGGCGTCAGCTCCTTGCCAAGGGTCTGTTTTTCCAACGCATGGCAGCGATAGCCCAGAGAGTACAGAAACGCGGCATACTCGGCCGCATTCATCTGCGAAATCGTCGGAAGCAGCGAAAAATTGATTTCCGAGAGTATCCACGGCCGCGATCGACGCAATGTCGCGATCCCGCCGCGCAGAATCAAACCCTCGGCTCCTTCCACGTCGAGTTTGATCGCGGTCACCTTGCGCTCGCCAACCAGAGCGTCCAGCGTGCTCAGGGACGCCTCTTGCAGACGATGGCCCTTGCGCCTGAAGCCCTGCACCAAATCATCCGACGTCAGCGTCCACGTGCCGCCCGGATTTCCCGCCGTGTCATCCCAACCGATGTAGCCGCGGCCGGCAACGGCGCCCAGCGCGCAATTATGAACCTCCGCCCGGTCGTCAAATCCGTTCTCGGCGACCGACATGACGAGACGCTCATACGTCGAGCGCCTTGGTTCGATCGCGATCACGCGTCCCGTCGGGCCAACGCAACGCGCCGCCTTCAACGTGAACCATCCGATGTTCGCGCCAACGTCCACGAAGCAATCGCCGGCCCGCAGGTTGCTTTCCATGTAAGCGGTCTCGGCGGGTTCGTAAGTCCCGTTCATGCAACCCCGCGACACCCCCCAATCGGATATGTCGACCCAGATCCGCAACCGATCGGGTGTTTCGGCAATCAGCCAGGTATCCGGAGAAAAACGCTCGCC
>CAYMXF010000445.1:0-2789 GCA_964393935.1 uncultured Planctomycetaceae bacterium | reverse complement strand
AGGAGGAGCGGACGGAGGCCACGCTGGACGGGATGTACTCGTATAGCGGCGTGAATGCCGATGTCGATCATACCGACGCCGTGTTCGTTCTGGATGACATGAGGAAAAAGAAAAAGGGGCGTCACATCAAAACCGCGAAGACATCCGCTGGTGATGCGGCGGAGAGTTCGCCCCAGGCCGCCGTCGGACAAGGTGCGGTACCGTGAGACCTGCGCGAAACGCTCAGCGGCTGATCTTGTCTTGCCTCGCGTTGGGCGCGGCGACGAGTTGCGACCCCGCATCGCGGGAACAGGCGAGACGAAAGGCGACTTCAAAGGCCGCGGAAGTCCGCGAGGCGACGACGCAAAAGGCGGAAGCGATCAAGGAGAGGGTGGAGCCTTACATCGACCGGGCCAAGTCCGCGACGACCCAGGCGTACGAGAAGACCAAGCAAAAGGCGGGCGAACTCGTCGAGGACGCCCGGCCATACGTCGAGCGGGCCAAGACGGCGACCACACAGGCCGCGCAAAAGGTGAAGACGGCCGCGACCAGGGCGGTCGAGAAAGTCCGGGAGGCCACCAGTCGGCCGAGCGGAAGCTGAACGTCAGAAGTCGCCAGTAATTCCGCTCCCAATTCTGCGCCTGACCCCATCGGGTGTCCTTCGATTTTCCGAAGCCGGGCGTTTCGCACGATGCTAGGCTCCTCCATGAGCCAACATGCGACGAAACCGGTCGTCAGCAGAGCGCTGCGGGAGCGGATGTTGCTGAGTGTCGGTTCCCCGAACGGCCGGGAACTGGTTGCGGCGCTGGTGGCCGTCGGCGACGACCTCGGATCGGCGATCGAAAAGCTCGCCTATGAGTATAAATACCGATGCGTCGTCGACGATGAGATGGGGCCGGCCAATGCGCCGTCGGCATTGGAACTATCCGCCAACCTGGAGCAGTCGCTCCTAGAAGCCAAGCAGGTGCTGGAGGCCGAGTCGGGGAAGCAGACGGCCCGCCGTTAACCGCTTTGCCTTTTCATTCGATCCGTCGCTTACGCTATTCAGCCGATCGCCTATAATTTGGGGCCGGCGGCGGCGATGGGGACGGACGTCATCGTCTCGCAAATGAGACTCGCCCGCGGCTGAACAAGGGCATCGGAGTCAGTGCGGCTCAGTGTGCTCATCCTCGCCCCCGTCGCGTCGCAGGGCTTTCCTGCGACAGCCCGACTCGGTACAATGAATCTTCCTCGCGTGGCGGTTGATTCAAACACGTCCGGCCGTCGACAACGGCTTTGGAAGGGAATCCACTACAATTGGAGGTTTGCTATGACTTGGACCGTCGACATTGGGAAAGCTCTGCGCGGAGTGGGTGCATCGGGGTTGGCATGGACGTCGAGAATAACGTGGGCGCTTTGCGTGGCCGCGTGCCTCTTGCGCCCGGCCGCGGCCCGCGCCGACTTCACGGAGAACTTTGACGGCGTGACGCCGCCGAATCTGCCCTTCGGTTGGTCGGCGGCGAACGCCTCTGGGCCGGCGCCGCTCTGGGTGACGACCACGACCGGAAGCGACTCCGCGCCCAACAACGCCTTCGTCGACGAACCCGCCGTGGTCAGCGACAAGCGGTTCGACACGCCTCCGATCCCCATTGCCACGAACACAGCCGTGCTCACGTTTCGAAATAACTACAATATGGATTCAGGTGGGACTTTTAGACTTGGGGACGGCGGCGTGCTGGAGATCTCGATCGACGGCGCGGCGTTTCAGGACATCCTGACCGCCGGGGGCAGCTTTGCCGGCGGCGATTATAACGTTACGATAAACGCTAGTAGCAACAACCCCCTTGCTGGGCGCATGGTCTGGACGGGCGACTCGGGCGGATACATCACCACGACGGTCAACCTGCCCGTCGCCGCCGCCGGCAAGAACATCGTCCTCCGCTTCCGCATGGGCAGTGACGGCGCCAACGCCGGCGTCGGCTGGCACATCGACTCCATCGATATCCGAGAGGACACGGATGGCGACGGCGTGCGCGGTGCCACCGACAACTGCCCCACGGTTTCCAACGCCAACCAGGCGGACGCAGACGGCGACGGGAAGGGTGATGCCTGCGACAACTGCACCGACGCGGATGGCGACGGCTTCGGTGACCCCGGATTCGCCGCAAACACCTGCCCGGTCGACAACTGCCCGGCCATCTCCAACGCGGATCAAGCGGATTCGGATGCCGACGGCGTGGGCGATGCCTGCACGCCGGCGATGCCGGGCGCGACGTGCGGAACCTGCGCGCAGGGCGTCTTGCCGGGCACGCTGCTGAGCTTATCGCTCATGATGTGGGGCCGGCGGCGGCGATCACGCGGGCGATGAACATGGCAGGGTCCCGCGCGGCTTTGCTTTGGTGTTTCCGGAAGACATTGTCGCCAGGGCCAGGGACTTCTTGGAAAGCGGTAGGCTCGAATAGCCGTAAGGGAAGGGAGACTCATCAAGTAACAAGTCGGGTTTTGCGACGCATTGTACCTTAAACCAGGATTCACTCACGGAAGTTGTTATACTGGCCCCCTAAAAATGTGGTCTTTCAAAAGAGTACCAAAAATGCAGATTAAATGTGTGTTAGGTATGTTTGTTGTTGGTAGCCTCCTAGCGGTGAGTACGGTCCAGGCCGAGCAGGCCGTGGCCATCGCTCCAGGTAACACACTGATACTTTTCGATACTGCCACTCCAGGCACGACCATCACCCGTGCCGTCACTGGCTTGGGCGCGAACGAGACGATTCGCGGTATCGACTATCGGCCGACCACCGGCGAACTGGTGGCCGGCTCGGTGACCACCG
>CAYMXF010000444.1:0-2796 GCA_964393935.1 uncultured Planctomycetaceae bacterium | reverse complement strand
GACGGCCCTCGCTCCTCGGCTCGATTGGGTGCTCAAGCGAACCCTCATCGAGCAAACCATCGAGCGGAACCCCGGGCTCGATGGGTATTCCCCGCAAGTCAAGTTCCTCGACCATCTTTACGCCAACTCCGACCGCTCCAAGGGGCTTTTCTGGGCCTGCCTGGCGAACGGGCAGGTTCAATCCATCGTCTCGGACGAACGAGTCGAACATTTTGAACGTCATCCGCCGAACGACACCCGCGCCTGGACGCGGGCCATGCTTCTCCGCGCCGCCGGCGACGACGTGACGGAGGTGAATTGGAACTACGTTCGGATACGAACGTGGAATCGCGGTTATGCCTGTCGCGAGTGGACGCTCGAGTTGGACGATCCTCACGGCTTTACCGCCGCTCAGATGCAGACGCATCTCATGGGCGCGCAGGATACGGAAGATCTTCTGGAAACCCTATCCGGGATGAACGGCCGGTTGCTGATCGACGACGCGCCGACGAAAACAAAGGAATACCTTCCCGATGGTGGGAAGTTATTAATGAAGGAGAACTGATCATGACTACGCTCGAACGAACGAGAACGACGACCCCTCCACTCCATACGCAGCCCGACGGCGCCGCCGCGCCTGGAGGAGGACCATTGCAATCCCTCCGCGACGCCGCCGCGCAGCACCGCGACGCCGCCCGCGCCGTCATCGACAACGCCCTCTCCGCCGATAGCGAGGCCTTCCTGCGCGCGAATCGCCAGCAGTCAGGGCAATAGTCGTGAGCCGTTTGCTTTTTGGAGGTGAGACCGAGTACGCCCTGAGCTTATCCGGGCAAGGTCGCCGAATCGCCACCGACGCCCGCGCCAAGAATATCGGGCGGCTGATGATGATCGCGCGCGAACGATATCCCAGTCTGCCTGGAATGGGCTCGACCGGTCTCTACCTCCAAAACGGCGGTCGCTTCTACATCGACACCGGCGAGCATCCGGAGTTCTGCACGCCCGAGGTGTCCGATCCCTGGACGCTCGTCCGCTATCAAAAGGCCGGCGACCTGCTCGTATCCAAGCTCGCCGCCGAGTGTGGTGCGGCCATCTTCAAAAACAACATCGACTACGGTGGAACCGGCGCAACCTGGGGAAGTCACGAGTCCTATCTCCACCGCACCGATAGCGCCGCACTGACCGCGCATTTGGTTCCGCACCTCGTCTCGCGGATCATCTACACCGGCGCCGGCGGCTTCGACCCCCATGCTCCCGGCATCGAGTTCAACCTGTCGCCGCGAACGCTCTTCCTCAAATCCGTCTCCTCCGATCGGACGACCTCCGACCGCGGCATCCTCAACACCCGTGATGAGCCGCTGAGCAAAAAAGAAGACCATCACCGGCTACATTTGGTTTGCGGCGAGAGCCTTCAGAGTGAACTGGCGGCCGTCCTGCGATTCGGGACGACGGCGATCGTTCTCGCCATGATCGAAGCCGGCGCCCTCGACGGCCGAAGCCCTCAACTCGCTCGACCCGTCGCCGCCCTTCGTGCGTACGCGAGCGACCCCACGATACAGGTTCTCGCCGACGGTACGTTCACGCGCAAGGTCTCCGCGTTGGATTTGCAACATCTGTACTTATCAACGGCGGAATCGTTGTTGAAGGCGGACTTCATGCCCGACTGGGCCGAGCGCCTCTGCGCGCTATGGCGCGAGGTCCTCGATGGACTCGCCGAGAACCCGGCCTCGATGAAGGACCGCCTCGATTGGGCGATCAAGCTCGATCTCTATCAAGACCATGCCTCGCGCCGTGGAATCGAGTGGCGGTCGCTTCCCGAATGGAACAGCGTCGCTCGCACCCTGCAAAAAGCGCTCGGTAAAGACGTCAAACTCCTGCACCACGATCACATCGACCAATTGCTCGGCGACGGCAGCCCCATTCGCGTGCAAGTCATGGAGCTGGAGCCCCAAGTCACCGCACGGGGTTTGAACTGGAATGACTTGCGAACGGTTCTCAAGCTGCGGCAAGAACTCTTTGAACTCGATACTCGCTTCGCACAACTGCCGGACGGCGTTTTCGCCCGACTGGACGCCGCCGGCCTCCTTCAACATCACGTCGCCGGAGTCGAGAAGATTGAAGAAGCGCTGACCTGTCCGCCGCCGGGACGGCCGGGCCTCCGTGGAAAGTGGATCGCCGAGCTGTACGCAAAGAAAGCAAAGGCCGCCGCCGAATGGGACGGGGTTTTCCAGCTCGATGACCATCAGCATCTCGACCTGGGCGATCCCTTCATCGAGGAACAGGGGCAATGGATACCATTGCGCCAGGACGACCTGGATCTCGACGGCTTCGGATTGTTCGACCTCTCGCCGGACCAAAGCCTTGTCTCGCAAGTTTGGGAGGACTATCGCGCCGGATATTTTGAAAAAGCGTTTCAACTTGCCGAAGAGTTGCGCGCGCAGGGCCGGCTCCTGGGCGCCGCTCAGCTCACGGAGATCACTCGCCTCTCGGCGTGGCTCCGCGGCCGACTTGGGAGGACCGATGGCGGCGAACTTCTCGACTCCCTCTTTGCCGGTCAGCCGCTGACCCTGGGAATGTGCAGCGACTACCTTCAGATTCATCGCTACAACGCCCTCGCGCCGCTGCCGGCGATGGAGCCTTGGATCGAAAAAGGCCGCGAGCGGCTCGCCGCCGGCAACAGGGACCCTCGCGGAGTGGACGTCGTCTTCAAGGAATACTGGGCGTGCTTTCTTTCCTCGCGCGGGCGGCACCAGGAGGCGGCCGCCCTGCTTCGTGAAGCGTACGATGAGGAAATCGCCGGCATCAACGACCAGCGGATTC
>CAYMXF010000443.1:0-2800 GCA_964393935.1 uncultured Planctomycetaceae bacterium | reverse complement strand
GATCCGAATCGCGCATTTGAGGACAAGTTCATCTGTTACGAAGCGATCGATAACCGCGGACGAAGTTTGAGTGGCATCATCGCGACCGAAAACAGCAATAGCATCACGCTCGTGGGGCCAGATGGCAATCCGCACGCTGTCCTGCGCAGCGAGATCGATCAACTCCGCAGCAGCGGCAAATCGCTGATGCCCGACGGCTTGGAACGAGATCTCTCGCGGCAAGGTCTGGCCGACCTGCTCGCTTATGTATCGATCGTCGGCCCGTCTCCCCAGCCCGGATTATTCATCATCGTGTAGGCCGGAACAAGCAAACGCAACGGATGCCGGAACTTCGGTCGCTCGCTGCCGTTGGAACGGCAATCAGCCTGTGAACGTGGCAGCGACGCGTTTGCGCTGTTCCGGCAACGGGTTACGCGACCTCGATCCGGCCTACATGATTAATCCGGGTTATGCCCAATACCGTTCAAGATTCGCCGAAAAGAAAAGTAATCAGCCGCAGGGCGCTAGCCCAAGTTACGGAGTTGCGCATAATTTTCGACTTTTTTGGAGTCGGAATCGCACGTAAGTCCAAAGGCGATGGGCTTCGAATCGTCGCAACGCGATGTAGTGAAGACCTTCTCTCTTGAAATTGCCAAAATCTGTGGGATGCTGTGGGCAACTCGAGTGAAGGAGTGCTCGCATGTTCTTGCGACGGTGTGAACGGCGAAAAAATGGCAAACAGCATACGTACTGGGCGCTCGTCGAATCGTATCGCACAGCCAAGGGTTCGAGACAACGGGTGGTCGCCTATCTCGGCGAACTGAAGCCGAGCGAGCAGGATGGCTGGGCGAAGCTGGGATCACACTTGGAAGGACGTGACCCATCGCGGCGGCCACAGTTGTCGTTGTTCGATCCGCCACTTACGGCGTCGTCTTCGGAGGCCGCGTCGGACGACGAACCGGTGAAAGTGCGGCTGAGCGGCGTGCGGCTCGAACGGCTGCGTGATTTCGGCGATGTGTGGATGGCGTGGGGGTTGTGGCGGATGCTCGAACTGGATGACTTGTTGGAACGCGAAATCGAAGCAGGACGGGAAGAAATCTCGTGGGCGACGATGGCGGCGATCCTGACCATCGCGCGGTTTTGTGAACCGCGCGAGTGAGCTGCACATCGAAGAGAAGTGGTATCGGCGCACGGCGCTCGAAGAGTTGCTGGGCATCGCACCGGAGAAGGTCCATACGGATCGGCTGTATGAAGCGCTCGACCGCTTGCTGCCACACAAGGAAGCGATCGAAAAACATTTGCGGCAGCGGTTCGGCGAATTGTTCGAGTTGAAGTGCGACTTGCTGCTGTACGACGTGACCAGCACGTACTTCGAGGGCGACATGAAAGGTTGCCCGATCGCGCAACGTGGCTACTCGCGCGATTCGCGTGGCGACCGGCCACAGGTTTGCATTGGACTGGTCGTGACCGAGGACGGTTTTCCGCTGGGCCACGAAGTCTTCGCCGGCAACACGCATGATTCAAAGACCGTGAAAACGGTCATCGAGTCGTTGGAGAAGAAATACGGTTCGCTGAATCGGGTGTGGGTCATGGACCGCGGCATGGTCAGCGAAGAAAACTTGAAATACTTGCGTGAACGCGGCGGGCAATACATCGTCGGCACACCCAAGCAGATGCTGCGTGCGTTTGAACAGCATCTCACCGAACAGGATTGGACGCAGGCGCAGGAAGGCGTCGAAGTGAAACTCGTCCCGGCCCCCGACGGCGACGAAACATTTATCCTGGCTCGCAGCGCCGATCGGCGCGCGAAAGAACTCGCGATGCACGATAAGTTCACCACTCGTTTGGAAGCGGGGCTGAAGAAGATGCAGGCGGCTGCGGAGGCCGGACGATTGAAAGACGAAGCGGCAGCGGGCGAACGGCTCGGCCGGCTCAAACAACAGAACTGGCGAGCATCGCACGCTTTCGATGTGACGATCCAGAAACTGGCAACGCCGCGGGGCAAACAGCAACTGGAAATCACTTGGCAAGCGAACGCGAAATTCGGTGATTGGTCGCAACTCGCCGACGGCTGTTACTTGCTCCGCAGCAACTTGACCGACGTGGATGCGGCGACGCTGTGGCGACGCTATATCCAATTGACCGAAGCTGAATGGGCCTTCCGCCGACCACGCTGCGCGCGGTGCCCGCAAGGACGAGCTATCGATCCGCCCGATTTGGCATCACAAGGAAGACCGCGTCAAGGCTCACATCCTGGTCTGCTTTCTGGCGTACGCGATGTGGAAGACGCTGGCCGGCTGGATGCGCGGGGCCGGCGTGGGCGATGCCCCGCGGACGTTGCTCTACGACCTGGCAAAGATCAAAAGCGGCGACATCGTCCTGCCTGCCGAAACTCGTGATGGAGTACAGAAAACGATCCGCCTTCGACACGTGACGGAACCAGACTCCGCTCAGTCCGTCCTTCTCCACCGCCTCGGCCTGAACCTCCCACGACGCTTGCGACGCTTCGACGAACTCGTACAAATGTAGTGAAGACTTTACCCCCAAATCGAACCTAAGTCCTTATCCGAACGTCTCATCTCCGTAACTTGGGCTAGATCTAGCATAACTTTAGGTTCCCAGAAAGTTACCATGGATTTGACGCCGCCATCTTCCAACCTTTCAGTTCCCTGACTTCCATCGGGCCCCCCTCGCTGAAGAGGCACACTCCCACATCTTCCTGCGCGTGGTCATGCCTTTTGAAAACGGCTTGACGGTCGTTGACGAATACTTCGACAATTCCCCGGTCCACAAAGATCCGTAGCTGAATATCTTCACCGGG